>JAJDVJ010000056.1 GCA_022826205.1 Silicimonas sp.
AATGCCTTCGTTCACATTCTGTCCTGCATCGCTGCCTACGTTCTGGCGCAGCCAAAGATCAAGATGGGCAAAATTGTCGTCCCAGACGTCATTCGGAGCATTACCAGTGTGACGTGAGCTTATCCGGAACTGGGGTTGAAATACATTGCCAAATACTGGGATGGCTTGATCCTGTTCTTGACCGATGGCCGTATCGAGATGGACAGCAATGCCGTCGAACGCACAATCAGACCGATTGCCCTTCAGCGCAAGAATGCACTCTTCGCAGGCCATGACGCCGGAGCCCAAAACTGGGCCATCATCGCATCACTGATAGAGACCTGTAAATTGAACAAGATCGAACCGCACAGCTACCTGACAGGCGTCCTCACGGCAATCGTAAATGGCCATAAACAAAAGGATATCGATCAGCTTCTACCTTGGAAATGGCCGGGCTGAAAAACCGCTTACGGTTTTTGCAGGGTTGTTCTCATTTGCCCGTCATCGTCGCCCCAACCTTCCAAGCCTAGCCAGTTGCGCCAACATCTGAGACCCGGCCCCCGGTGACCCAATGCCGCTCGCCTGACCCGTCTGCCCCATCCCCTGCCGCACTGGCATCTGCTGTACCCCGAAGAACTGCCGCGCCCTGAGGGCTGCGTATTCCGCACCGCTCGCGCCTCCGATCAGGTAGCGGTTGTAGGCCTGCTGGCTGCCCATGGCGGCACGGGCGAAGCTGTAGCCGCCGCCGAGGCCACCGGAGAGAGCGGGCATCATGATGTTGCCGGAGATCGCGCGGACGATGAAGGGCGTGGCAATGATGAAGCCCTTGGCCATGAGGACCATCATGAAGAAGGGGATGAGCGCGCCTATGTTTGAAGCCCCTTCCGGGTCGCCAAGCTCACCGATCAGAGCGGAAGAGACGCCAGTGATCGTTGCGAACACCCCTGCGACGACGATTGGGTAGAGTGCGAAGGAAACCAGCGCCGACAACCAGCGCGCGAAATAGTCCTTGGTGACCTCAAAGAGGGTGAGGAAAATCATCACCGGGGCAATCCCGATCAAAAGTGCGATCATCAGGCGGGATGCCACGAGGATAAAGGCGGCCAGCCCGCCGAGGATCGAGAGCAAGAGGACCCCGACAACGTCGAGCATGGCGCCGGCCATCCAGTTCAGCTCAGACCCGGCGGCGTTGAGATAGTCCCCTAGTTCCGCGATCAGCCGGTCAAACTCTTCGGCGAAAGTTCCAGAAGGGCCAGGAGTTCCACCACCGACCGAAGCCACGAGCGACCCCGCAATGCTGTCGATGCCGGCCAGGATGGCAGAGGAAAGCGCGTTGAACTGCACCCAGTTGGTTGCAAATATCCCGATCAGTCCGATCTTGACCGCGAGCCAGAAAGCCGTACGCCCGTCCATCGACTTGTACTGGTAGATCATGTTCAGGAAGACGAGGATCACCACCAGCGTTGTTCCCAGGACGAGAAGCGTGCCGACCGTTGCCGCGACGGACCCGAACTGGGTTTCGGCGGCGGTGTTGAGATAGCCTTGGGAGGTTTCAACGAAATAGGTGACGACGCTCATAACAGGGCTGCCTCACCAATTGCCCGCGGCTTCGCAGATGGCTTTGGCCTCAAGGCGAACTTCGTTGGCGCGCCGATTGTAGGCGTCGGATGCTTCCAGCATTTCCCATCGTTCGTCACTCGCGTGGACCTCACGAAACACCGCCTCTGCCGCGTCCCAAGATGGGAAGCGGATTTCGCAATCGCAGCTGCCGGTCTCGACAATCCGCTCGAGGTTTTGGGCGCGGTAGATGTCTTGAACCAACACGCGCTGATAGGCTTGGCTCAGGGGGATCTCTTGCATCCAGCTGGGTTCAGCGGGCCGTTCTGGACAGACGTCGAAACTGCGCTCGAGGGTCGGCACGAGATTGCGCTCAGCGAAGCCGGGTGCCGACGTCAGGCCCAGAACCAGCGCAGTCAGTACGAGGGTACAGCCCGCCTGCCTCATGCCATGGCTCCGACGGGTGTCGTCTCACGCTTCAGGAAGACAGTGTGTCCCACATTGGCGAACTCCGAAGAGCTGATCGACACGACCTCCCAGCCCTCGGCCCCCTTCACATTCAGGCTGGCCTGCATGTCGGCAAGGCTGGTTTTGCGGGTCATGGGAAAGCTGAGGATGTCATATTCAAAGGTCTTCATTGGGAAGCTCCGATCTGATTTGCGCCGGGGAGGTAGAATTCGGTAATGCCGCGTTTGCCGTCGTGGCGACCGGCCTGGATGATCACATCGATGGAATTCTCGATGTACTGGATCATGTCGGCATAGGTCATCGGGATTTCGGTTTTGAGTGCCGCGATCGCGAGCCGCTGCACGGCTAGTTGCGGGGTTTCGGCATGGAGCGTGGTCATGGACCCGCCATGGCCCGTGTTGATCGCTTCCAGAAAGGTCATGGCCTCCTTGCCGCGCACTTCGCCCAGTATGATCCGGTCAGGGCGCATGCGCAGCGTGGCGGTGAGCAGCACATCGGCGGTCTGGAACTCCGCATCCCGATTGGCGATGAGGGTGACGGCATTGGGCTGTGTCGGCAGAAGCTCGGCGGCTTCCTCGATGGTGACGATGCGTTCCTCGGATGGCACGTGTGAGAGGATCTTGCGCGCGGCGACGGTCTTGCCGGTGGAGGTGCCGCCCGAGACGATCATGTTGAGCTTATTGTCGACGCAAAAGGCCAGCGCATCGTCGATCACGCCTGCTGCCACCACCTCGCGCAGTTCGTGGGTTTTCTCGAGGCGGAGTCACGGCTAATTTTTTCTCTGCGGGCTTTGACGCGGTGTTTGACGTGCCGGCACGTCATCCGGGACCGGGTTCGGCTTTTTCGGCAGTGATTGCGTGATCCCGTTTCGGCTTTGCCCGCCCTGTTGCTGATTGCAAACATTA
>JAJDVJ010000072.1 GCA_022826205.1 Silicimonas sp.
GCCGATCCTCTATCCCTTGCTGATCGAAATGCAGGTGGACAAGGTCTGGTTCGCCATTCTGGTGGCGGTTTGCCTTCAGACGGCATGGTTATCGCCACCTGTGGCGTTATCGGCATATTTCCTGAAAGGCGTGGTGCCGAGCTGGGACCTGAAGGACATCTATCTCGGCATGATGCAGTTCATGGTGATCCAACTCCTGGGCCTCGCCATTGTGTTCCTTTTCCCGGCGATCGCGACCTGGCTGCCCGGATACATTTACGGCAATTGAGCCGCGATAGGATTGGCGACGGGTTCAGTCGGCTGCCACGGCCTGCATGAATCGGTCGCGAATGGTGACCGGATCCATGGTTATGACCGGCATCTTCGCGTTGCCGCTCTCGCACTTGCAGATGATGACTGTTGCCTTTCCGGCCTGCAGCGCCTCTTGGAGCACGGTGCCGGTGTCTTCGGCACGACACTCGACGACGCGCTCGCAGCCTGCCGCCTTTGCCATGCCAGCGAGGGACGTCTTCCGGCCGGTGTAGGTCGGCTGGTCGCCGGTGGAGCCATAGGAGCCGTTGTCGATCACGAGAAGAATGTAGTTGGGCGCGGGGTTGTTCGCGATCGTGGGCAACGTTCCGAGATTGGTGAGGATCGAGCCGTCGCCGTCGATCACGACCACGGGTTTCGGCTGCACCAGGGCAAGGCCCAACCCGATGGACGACGCCAGTCCCATCGTGCCCAGCATGTAGAAGTTTGTCGGCTGGTCATCGATGGCGTGAAGTTCCTGGCTCGGAATGCCGATGTTGCAGATGACAAGCTGGTTGCGCAGGATTGGCGCGATTTCCTGAAGGATTTCGGACCGGATCAACTCAGTATCCTCCCCAGAACGACGCATCGGTCAGGATTGCGACCGGCTTGGAGCACATGAACGTGTAGTCGAGGATCTTCGGCAGTTCCTCGACATCCTCCTGTCGATGGAAGTGGTACGCCGGAATGTGGAGCTGAGCGAGCAGCGCCTTGGTATGCACGGCCATTTCCACCTGGCATGCAACGGGTTCCCCGGGCTCTCCTCGATAGGAAATCAACATCGGCAGCGGCATGCGGTAGAACTGGATCAGCGTTGCAAGGGTGTTGATCGTCACGCCAAGTGCCGTGTTCTGCATGATTATGGCGGAGCGTCGGCCGCCCATCCACGCTCCGGCGCAAAGGCCCATGCCCTCGTCTTCCTTGTTGGAAGGAACGTGGAGAATCTTGGGATGCCTGTCGACTTCCTCGATCACGCCAGCGAGCTGCTTGCAAGGGACGGTCGTCACGAACCCGATCCCTGCGGCGACGAGATCGCCGGTTATCCGCTGGTGAATGTTCACGTGAACCCTCCTTCCGGGCAGAGAATGATCTTGGGCGCGTCCACGCGGCCAGCGCGGATGTCCCGAAACGCGCCGGCACCGTCCGCGAGCGGCCGCATCTCGGTCCAGTCAAGGGGTCCGAGGCGCCCGTCGAAGATGGCGATGGCGGTGTCGCGAAAGTCCTGGGCCGCGTAGGCGTAGGTGCCGATGAACGTTATTTCCTGAAGTGTCAATCTACGGACGTCCAGACCACCCTCCGCCTCGCCGAGGCCGACATGCGTGATCACGCCGCCAGGCCGGACATGCGCCGACGCTGTCTTGCGCGTGCTTGCATAGCCCACGCCGTCGATCACGAGATCAAAGAACGCGTCCGACTTGAGGTCCTCTGGCGGAATGGTGTCCAATTTGGAGCGCTCCAACGTGGCGCGGCGTCCGGCATGCGGCTCGACGATCCTGATGCCAGCCACGCCCTGCGCTCTTGCCGCGAGAGCCGCACCAAGGCCGATGGCGCCGCCACCGAGGATCAGGGCGTTCTCCGGGATTTCGCCGTGGGCGGTCAGGCTGAGGCGCACGGCATGCCAGCCACATGCCATCGGTTCCGTCAGGGCCGCCTTTTGTAACGGAACTTCTGAAGGCACTTCGACGAGGTTGTTCCTCGGAATCGCGACGCGTTCGGCGAAGGCACCTTCGCGCGGCGGCATCGAGATGATCTGGCGGTCTGCACAGACATTGTCGCGTCCGGACTTGCAGGCCTTGCAGGCACCGCAGGTGACCAGCGGGTTGATCGTTACACGCAGCCCGTCATTGGGCCCGCCCTCGACAATGCCGGCGGCCTCGTGGCCGAGGATCAACGGTGCAGGCCTTCGTTCGTCATGGCCGAGAAAGGCGTGCATGTCGCTGCCGCAGATGCCGACGGATGCAACGCGAACGGTTTCGTCCTGAGGTCCGGGTACAGGATCGGGCACGTCTCGAAACTCGATCGCTTCGGGGCCGGTATAGACGAGCGCCTTCACGGCTCGACACCAGCCTCTGGACGCCGCGGCATACCCTGCGACTGCAGCCCGCTAGTCATTGGCACTCAGATCGAAATTCACGCCAGGAAAGTACTTGGCCAGCCGGATGTCGGCTGTTCGAGCATGCCCTTCCATGCCCTCGAGGCGTGAGATGCGTGCAGTCGCTTCGGCTATCGGCCTTGATCCTTCGCGAGTCGCCCTTTGCCAAGTCACGATTTTCAGGAACTTGTGGACAGAAAGGCCTCCCGTGTAGGACGCGGCACCCGAAGTCGGAAGAACATGGTTCGGCCCGGAAGCCTTGTCGCCGAATGCCACCGTGGTCTCCTCTCCCAGGAACAGCGACCCGTAACAGTTCAGACGCGAGAGCCACCAGTCCGCGTCGCCCGCCTGCACGGTAAGGTGTTCCGGCGCGTATTCGTCTGCGGTTGACGCCATCTCTTCGCGATCTTGGCAAAGGATGACCTCGGCATAGTCTCGCCAGGCGGCCTCGGCGTTCTCGCGATTGGTTTCGGGAAGAGACGCGATCAGGTCTGGAACGATGGTCATCACTTTTTCTGCGAGCGTGCGGTCATTCGTGACCAGCCAGACGGGCGAATTGTAGCCGTGCTCGGCCTGTCCTACGAGATCGGCGGCCACGATGTCGGGATCTGCATTGGCGTCCGCGAGGATGAGCGAGTCGGTTGGGCCGGCGAACATGTCTATTCCGACCTCTCCGAAGAGAATTCTCTTCGCCTCGGCCACGAACTGGTTGCCCGGACCAACGAGAATGCTTGCCTTTGGCAGCCCGAACAGCCCGAACGCCATGGATGCGACAGCTTGAACGCCACCCATGGCAAGAATTGTGTCAGCGCCGGCAAGGTGTGCAGCATAGATTATCGAGGGTGCGATCCCCTGATCGGGCCTGGGAGGGGAAGCGGCGACGACATGCCCGCATCCGGCGACCTTTGCGGTCGTGACAGTCATGATCGCGCTCGCGACATGGCTGTACCGGCCGCCCGGCACGTAGCAGCCGGCCGCACTCACCGGAATTGCTCTCTGTCCGGCCACCAGCCCCGGAACGACTTCAAGTTCCATGTCTTGAAGCGTATCCTTCTGGGCCTCCGCAAAGCGGCGGACATTGTCGTGGGCAAACTGGATGTCGTCCTTGAGACGGCCAGACACCGCCGCACATGCCGCCTCGATTTCTTCGGGAGTGACAATGACGTTGCCGTCGTACCGGTCAAACCTCGCGGCGAAGTCCATCGCGGTTGCGTCTCCGCCTGTCCTGATGGCGTCGAGCATTCCCTGCACGGTGTCGCGTACATCCGCCGCATCGGATGTCGAGGTCAACGTGGCCTTCTTGAGGTATTCCCTCTTCATTGGATGCCCTTGCCCTGCCTAACCTGCCGTCCAGCCGCCGTCGACGAGAAGCGACGTGCCGGTAACCATGGCCGACGCGTCGGAGGCCAGATAGACCGCTGCCCCCATGATGTCCTCGACCTCGGCCGGTCGGTCCAGCTTGATCTTTTCCATGATCCAGGCGCGTCGCTCGGGGTCGTCGAATGCATTTCGGGTGAAGTCTGTCAGGACGAACGTTGGACAGATCGTGTTGATTCGGATCCTATGAGTCGCCCATTCGATGGCCATTGCCTTGACCAATCCCTCAACGCCGAACTTGGTTGCGCAATAGACTGCGCGTTCCTGTCCCCCGACATGTCCCATCTGAGAGGAAATGTGGATGATTGACCCGCCGCGGTCTGCCTTGATCATGCCCTTTGCCGCACCCACCGAGAGAAAGTAGGCGCCACGCAGGTTGACGTTCATGACCGCGTCGTAGTCCTCGGGCCGGGTTTCCGTGGCCGGGCCATGCCGGGCAATCCCGGCCGAGTTCAACACGATATCGAATGGCGCCTGGGCGGTGAGCGCGGCCGTCATGTTGTCCAGATCGGCCTGGTCGAATTCGAGCACTTCGGCGCTGCCCCCACGATCTGCGAGTTCGCCGACGGTTTCTTTCAGCTTGTCGACACGGCGAGCCGCCGCCACGACATGCGCACCGGCCTCACCGAGTGCTACGGCGCAGGCTTGTCCGATGCCGGACGACGCTCCCGTGACCAGCGCGCGCTTGCCATCCAGCCGAAATGAGGGAGTGGTGGGCAGTGCCATCAGATGCGTTCCAGATCACTCAAGGACAGAATTTCCGTGCCCGTCGCTATCAGGCGAATGCAGGGAATGCCAGTACCAGACTGGGAGCTTCAACATGCCCGTCCGCTGCTTGCCATCCACCAACCCCAAGCCGGACCAGAGTTCGATGATGATGCGGCATGCCACGCGTGATTCCACCTCGCGTGTGCGTGGTTTTCGATGCCGGCGAGGCGCTTGAAAGTTTTGCCAGGAGTTCGACATTCCGTTGTGTCGTTGTCCTACCCGTCGGCCGTCTCCATTGCATGCATGAATTCTGCGCCGTGTCGGTCGTCCTGTAACAACTTTCACTCGGGGATATCGACTAGTTTGCCACGCGGGATATCGCAGGCTTGATCGTACATCGGCAGCTGAACCAGTTCACCAGTCTGGCGTGATCCGTCCTTGCAACGGACTTCGATTGACGTTCCAGGGCCGTGGTCGGGGCTGTCCATCAACGCTATTCCAATTCCGTGCCCCAAAAACGGTGAAGTGGCACCTGCGGTGACAACACCTGCGGACGATCCGTTTACGTAGACCGCGCCAGATATCAAGGGTTCACCGTCGGGACACTTGATCCCGTGCGAACGCCTTCCCTTGTCCGCCGATTCCAGAGCAGCCTTGCCAATGAAATCGACTTTGTCAGCATCGACAAACCTGCCCAAGCCGGCCGCATATGGTGTTGTTGTCTCGTTGAAGTCTGACCCGGCGTTGAGAATGCCGGCTTCAATCCTGCGGATGTTCATGGCATCCAGGCCCAAGATTTCCATTCCGAAATCTGCGCCTGCCCATTGCAGATGCGTCCAAAGTGCATCGGAGTCGTGATGCGGTTCTGTATAGAACTCCCACCCCAGTTCGTTGGTATAACCTGTGCGCGTTACTACAACGTCTTGGCCGCCAAAATTCACCTTGTTGCAGGAAAAATAGGTGAATTTTTCTGGCAGGCCCCCAGCGGCAGCCTCCAAGATCTTCAGGGAATTTGGTCCCTGAACTTGACTGACAAAGACATCAGGATCTGTGATGGACACGTCCATCCCAGTGGCATGTGCCCGCGCCCAACTAAAAAAGTCACCGTCTGCCTGCGCGTACCAAAACCGATCCTCTGCCAATCGCAGCAAGATGCCATCCACCAATAACCCGCCGTCTTCATAGCAGGCGAGGCCATAGCCGCAGCGCCCTGCTTTCACTTTGGCAACATCTTTGGTGAAGAGTTTGTCCAGCAATGCCTCCGCATCAGGTCCGCTGAATTCCAGCACGTATTCACCGGTATGCAGTACTGCCGCCTGCCGGCGCAGCCGCCAATATCCTTCCTCAATTGTGTGATCATCAAAGCAAACGGCCATCAGCCGGCGATTATAGACGCAGTAGTGCGCACCCTTTGGCCGCTCGTGCTCGTGATAAGGATGACGTGTAATGGAATAGTCCCATCCAGCCCCAGGTATGTCCTTAACGACACTGCGAGTCTTTCCGTCGCTCGATCGCATTTGAAGTCTCCATGCGCCTTTCTAGAGGCCGACTGCGATCCTCAAGTACTTAGACACCTTGTCTTTAGCAAAGCCTGACCATTTGAGCCAAATACACAACCGGACCGAATTTATGCTGTGAGGGGCTGCGAGGTCCAGTGACAGGTGACCTCCCGGGTGCGATTCTCGTATGGTTCACTTTTCGTATTCTTGATGTTCTTCGCGAATCATGCCGCAAGCGCGATTCTCACCACCGGCCGGTTGTCGTTGGCGCATTGCGGAGGCTTCCAGCCGCCGTTTCGACTCAGGCGGGG
>JAJDVJ010000010.1 GCA_022826205.1 Silicimonas sp.
AAGGTTCCGCCGCGCTCCTGGACCTCCGAGCGCACGAAATCGCGGATCGTGGCGCGGAGGGCGGTCTGCTTGAGATCGGGGTCCCTCGGGTCCACGAGGCCATCATCGACCTCCCGGAAGCAGGCGACGGCGAGGTTGTAGGCGCGGCGCTGCTGGCGGACCAGCTCATGCAGCAGTTCCGGGTCCTTCGGATAGGCCCTGATCCTTCTCGTGGCCTTGACCAGAGCGCTCGCCATGACGGGAGTTGCAGATGGAAGCGACAAGCGCAACGAGGCGGCGGACGCCGGACCGGCCGGCAGGATCGTCCTCTTCCAGAAGCTCGATGCCATCTCCCGGAAGTTCGACGACATGTCCAGCGGGCGGGCATCCTCGCCGCGTGACACGGTCCGGTGCGGCAGCCACCACATGGACTGCCTCTCCGCGCAGCGCGCGTTCCAGTACGGCGACAGGGCCTCGTCGCCTGAAACCGACTCCGGATCCAACGTCACGGACAGCACGCCCGTCCGGAGGCCGTCGAAGCGGCGTTCGTTCTCGGGGGCCGGGCGAGGATTCTGGTCTCGCACCGCAGACCCGGCAACGGCGGCCGGTGCCGGGTTCGAGGGGAACCCGGGCCCTGCAAGGCCCTCCGGGCATCCGCTCATGTCGTTCATGGCGTCCTCCTTGCATCCGGTGCGGCATGGATTGCGTCGTGGCCTTCACGCGTCCCGACAGACGCGTCGTTGCCATCCACGTGACGGAGCCTACGCGATGTTCCCGGATTGTTCAAGCCTGAATGTTGCGCTGGTTGCTTGTTCATGCGGCAAGCCAAGCGGCGAAATTCTGGCGGAAAATCCTCCATGTGCGTTCGTTTGCCCAAGCGCAGATTCTGACATCTTACACCGCTAAATTCAGACGGCCATTGGTTGCAACAATCTGGCTTCCATTCGCCACGGCAGAGGCACAAAACTCGTAGTCGACATCACCTCCTGCCTCGCGGATCAGCGCGGCTCCGGCAGCAGCATCCCATGGGAACACTCGTTCCTCGTAGTAATAGTCGCAGGAGCCATTCGCGATTCTCGTCAGGTTGAACGCGCAACTGCCAAACGAGTAGATCAGTGCGCCACCCGACATTGCACGCCCTGCAAATCGCAAGGCCGTTTCAGGTGGCAGGTCAGTCGAACGGCCGAAGATCACCCGGGATCTCTCGAGCGAGTTCACGGCGGAAACACGGATGGGCACACCGTTGCAGAGTGCCCCATTTCCTCGCACTGCATGAAAGGTCTCCTGCAGGACCGGAACAGAGATTGCGCAGACGACCGGTGAACCTGCCTCAACAAACCCGATCGAAACTGCCCAAAACGGCAACCCCGACAGAAAGTTCGCCGTACCGTCGAGCGGATCGACCACCCAAAGCGCTTCGCCCGTGCCGCCGCCAGTTTCCTCACCGAGAAAGCCGTCCTCAGGGGCAAGTCGAGCAAGCTCGGCCTTGATGAACCGCTCAATTTCCTGGTCGGCCTCTGTCACAAGGTCCATCTTGGCCTTTTTCGACGTCGTGCGGAGCCTGCCGCGGTCGTGGAAATAGAACAGGGCCATTTCGGTCGCCCGGTCGACGATGCCGAGGACGGCTTGGCCGCGGTCGTGGTGGAGGCTGCCGCCGGACCCGGATTCAACCATTGCCACGCACTGCCGCGACAGTTTCGACCAGCGCAATTTCCAGATCTCCCGTGTCGCCTGTGTTCTCGATCCGCCTGTGCGCTCTCTCGATCAAGTATGCATTGGTCTGGAATCCCGACTTGCCGTCTCCGAGCGCGCGACGGTCGTCCTCGCGAAAATGATCGTATTCGGTTGGATCGCCTTCACGGTTGCGTCTCTTCACGCGGGCGAATCGCGTTTCGGCCGGTGTCACGACCGCGAGCAACCAAAAGGCCCGCGCGGTACGGGCAGTGAAACTGGTGATGTAGTCCAACTCATCGGGGTTTCGGATTCCGTCAAGCACGATGTCGCCGCGAGTCTCATCGCCAAATTCCTCAAGTGCAATTCGAGCAAAGTGATCGTTGCCGTTATTGCCCTGCACGTCGCGGGCATAACGTTGAATCTCTGCACGCGTTGGCGCGCCAAACAACGCCTTCGCCTCACCCCGCAGCCTCTTGGTCAGCTCAATCAGGTGAAAGCCCATGACCTGAAGCATCTGCGCAGAGGTGGTCTTCCCCGCGCCAGATTCTCCGGCCAAGGCAATCAGGACATCGCTCGTGTGGGATCCTCCCGGCATGGCGAGGCTTCGGTATCCGTTATGAAAGCGCTATCACAATATTGATGGTTTCCGAGTTTGATCAACAGGAAATGTGCGTGGAAATTGAAGCTCATTGACAGCATCAGAGCACTGGCAAATGGAGTTGACTTTATGAAAGCGCTGTCATTTCATCTTGTCAGGACAGACGGAAGAAATCAGGTCAGCGACCTCTCCCTGAAGAGAGAGGCTTGAGGGGCGAAAATCCCGAAGGCCCTCGCTGAACAGCACAGGAATGGAGACCATCATCCAATCTAACTTGAAACATGTGTCAAAGACCCACCTTAGGACACTTCGTCGGTTCCAGGCCTTGGAAAATTCGTCGGCAGACTCGCCGGGTCAGGCACGAAACAGGGCGGATCGGAATGCGGGTGGTCAAGTTGTGCGAGGGGAACCCGTCTTCGGGCGGCGTTGCCGGGGAAGCCATTGCGACCCCGCGAGCGGCGTGAGCCGCTTGCCAGCGAAAGCTGCATCACGGTTTTTTCGTCCAGGCGGGGCGACCCGTCTTCGGGGCGGGTGGTGGTTTGCCCGACCCATTTCAACACAAACAGCAAAGGGGCGCGCTTTCCTCCCGGGCCTGCACTCCGGGGATTGGAGCGCGAAAATCAGATGAATTATCTTCGCTCGTGCGGATTCGGGATGCTTTGGGCGACCGGCTCCGCTTTCGCATTTTCAGCCGTGGCTGCATTTTCCGAACCTACCCACGGCACCCTTGTCGTCGCGGTCAATCAGGAACCACAGGACCTTGCTGCGCAGGGTACCTACAAGGAAATCAACGCCACTGGGTTGCGCAATGTTGTGGAAACGCTGATCGCTGTTGATCCGGTTTCCGGCGAGATGCGAGGCGTACTCGCAACCGGCTGGGAACGCATCGATGGCAGCACGCTGCGCATCGCCATCCGACAGGGAGTTAAGTTCCACGACGGAACCGACATGACAGCCGAAGCGGTGGCCAAGTCGATCAACTGGGTCTGGAGCCCCGAAAAGGCGTTCACCATCCAGGAGTATGCCGGCCCCGGTGAAATCACTGCCACCGTCATCGACGAAAATACCGTCGAGGTGGTGTCGAGCAAAGCCGATCCGCTGTTGGAGTTCCGCATGACGCTGGGCGGCATCTCTTCGGCAGCGCAACTCGACAACAGCCCGGAGGAGCATTTCGACACACCTGTCGGCACCGGACCCTATGTCTTCGGCGAGTGGGCCAAGGGCCAGTATTGGACGGCAAACTATAACCCGGATTGGTGGGGGCTGAACGCTGACGATGCCTATGGCACAACCAAACCGGCCTACTCGGACCTGAAATTCGTGTTCCGGGCAGAAGACGCCACCCGCGTGGCGATGGTGCAGTCGGGCGAAGCCCAGCTCGGCATGTTCCCCTCGGCCGACGAATGCGCGCGCGCGGCGGATGCTGCCGACTACGATTGCGTGACCGGCCCGTCGACGACCTATCTCTATGGCCGTCTTGATCACTCGCTGCATGCGCACCCCGTGCTTGCCGATCCGCGGGTGCGCGAAGCGGTCTTCTTGTCCATCGACATCACCGGCATAGCCGATTTGCAGGGCATGGCTTCTGTGCCGCAAGGACAGCTTGGCCCCAAGGGCACCATTGGCTTCAACGATGCTGTGCAGCCTTACACGTATGACCCGGAGCGCGCCATGGAGCTTCTCGCTGAGGCCAAGGCGGATGGCGTCGATGTCGATGCGCTGAATATCGAGGTCGTAGGCCGGGATACCACCCCGCGGATCAAGCCAATCGTCGAGGCCATCGGCGCGATGCTGAACATTTCTGGCATCGAAACCACGATCAAGGTGCAGACTCCACAGGAGTTCAACCCGCGTGTCCGCATCGCCGGCTATGCCGACGAGCCGAACCGGCAGATGATGCAGGTTCACGTCAAGGGCAACCCTTCAGGCGACTATGGGCTGCTGCTGCACTCGAACTATGCCTGCCCGGACATCAACGACCCCAAGGGGCCGTCGCGGTCGTCGGTCTACTGTGATTCCGATTTCGACTCCAATCTGTTCGAAGCACTGGCGAGCTTTGGCGGTGATCGGAACGAGCGGATGAAGGAACTGGTCCAATATGTCCACGACCGGCACCTGATCGTGCCGCTGGCGCTCCTCGACCGCGGCTACCTGGTGAAGGCCGGGACCGAGTTCACCTTCGGTACCGACCACAGAATTCAGGCGGTCTATCTGAATCCGGCTGAGTAACCTACCGAGTGAAGGACCGGCGCGCCCCACGGGCGCGCCGGCTTGTTCAACCTGTCCCCCTGACGGATAAACGGACGTATGCCCTACCTTTTGAAGCGGGTGATCAACTCCGTTCTCCTGCTGCTGATCACGGTCTCCTTCGTCTTCTTCGCCTGCCGCATGATCGGCGATCCGGCGCTCAACATGCTCGGCCCCGGTGCCAACGACATCGCACTGGAAAACCTGCGTCGTGCGGCGGGCCTGAACGACCCTCTCTGGCTTCAGTGGGTGCGTTATATGGGCGGACTTCTGCAGGGCGATTTCGGCGTCAGTTACCGCTATGGCTTCTCGGTGATCCCTGAAGCGGACCTGAAGGACATTGGCGTGCCAGTGGTCGATCTGGTGGCGGAGCGCCTGCCCGCCACCTTCCTTCTGGCCGGCGTCGCCATGGCCATCGCCGTGCCGCTTGGGCTCGGCATGGGCGTGATCGCCGCCGCCTACCCGCGGCATTTTGCCGACCGGCTGGTCACCGTGCTGTCGCTGGCCGGGGTCTCCATTGTGCAATTCTGGCTTGGGCTGATGCTGATCGTGCTCTTCGCGGTCCAACTCGGCTGGCTCCCAACGGGGGGTTACGGCGAGCCGGGGCATGTTATCCTGCCGGCGTTGACGCTCGCCGCCCGGCCCATCGGGCGCATCGCGCAAGTGGCGCGCAGCGCCATGTTGGACGAGTTGGCGAAACCGTACGTTGTCACCGCCCGCGCCAAGGGTGTGGCCGAGTGGCGGGTGATCTTGCTGCACGCCCTGCGCAACGCAGCGATTCCCATCATCACCATGATCGGTGACGAACTGTCCGCGTTGCTCACCGGCGCGATCCTGGTGGAAAAGATCTTTGCCTGGCCGGGCATCGGACTCTTGATCATCGACAGCCTTAGCCGCAGCGACCTGCCGATCATTCAGGTCTCGATCACCGTGGTGGCCGCCCTGGTGATCATCGTCAATCTGTTGGTCGATTTCGCCTATCGCATCATCGACCCACAGATCAAGCTTGGACAGAAGGCGTGACGAGATGGCCGATTTGAGCAATCCAGCCATAGAGGACGTCATCGATCCCAAGGACGAGCGCGAGAACTTCAGCGACTACCTGCGCGCACTCAAGCGCGACAAGATCACCGCTGCGGCGATGCTGTTCCTGCTGGCCCTCTTGGCATTCACCGTGGGCGCCGAATTCCTCGCCCCGCACAAGCCCACGGGGCTCAACCTCGCCGACCGCATGCTCCCGCCGTTCTCGACGGGGAAAAAGGGGCTATTCTACCTCCTCGGCACCGACGAGCTGGGCCGGGACCTGTTCACGCGTCTGATCTATGGCGCGCGAGTCTCGGTCTCAGTGGGTCTCTTGGGCGCGACGCTGTCCTGCTTCTTCGGCGTCATCGCCGGGCTGACGGCCGGCTACTACGGTGGGCTCTACGAGGACCTGGTCATGCGCTTTGTCGACGGCATGCTGTCGCTGCCCTCGCTTCTTGTTGCGCTCTTCGTGCTGTTCATCCTGGGCGGCGGGTTTGCCAACCTGATCCTGGTCTTCGCGGTGCTGCACTGGATGGTCTTCGCACGCATGTCGCGCGGCCTGGCCCTGGCGGCGCGGTCGAAAACCTATGTGGTGGCCGCCAAGGCCATGGGCGCCTCGGGCCGGCGGATAGTGTTCCGCCATATCCTGCCCAACGTGGTCGCCCCGATCTTGGTCCTCTACACGCTCGAAGTCGCGATCCTGATCCTAAGCGAGGCCTCGCTGAGTTTCCTCGGCTTCGGCGTGCAGCCGCCTGACCCGTCCTGGGGCCTGATGATCGCTGATGGACGCGAGCATATCCGATCCGCCTGGTGGCTTGTGGCCTTCCCGGGGCTGGCAATCTTCCTCACCGCGCTCTGTCTCAACCTCGTGGCAAGCTGGGTGCGCGCTGTCACGGATCCGGCGCAGCGCTGGCGCTGGTTTGCCATTGGAAACGGGGGCAGAGGATGAACAAGCCGCTCATCAACGTCGAAGGTCTGCGCGTCGAGTTCCCGTCAAAACGTGGCGCGATTGCAGGCGTCCAGGACGTCTCGTTCACCATTGAGTCGGGCGAAATCGTCTGCATCGTAGGCGAGTCCGGTTCCGGCAAGTCTGTCTCTGCCTACACACTGATGCAGCTCACCAAGTTCTCCGGCGGCTGGGTGGCGGACGGTCGGCTGACACTGGAGAGCGGCAGCGGAAGTGAGATCAACTTGCGCGCGGTAGACGAGGCACGGATGCGCACGATCCGCGGCAACGAGATCGGCATGATCTTTCAGGAACCCATGACGGCGCTGAACCCCTCGTACACGATCGGATGGCAACTGGCCGAAAGCCTGCAGCAGCACCGCGACATGAGCCGCAAAGAGGCCGCCGGCCGCTCGGTCGAGCTGCTGAAACAAGTGCGCATCCCCGAGCCCGAACGGCGGCTGAAGCAATACCCGCACGAGCTCAGCGGCGGCATGCGCCAGCGCATCGTGATTGCAATGGCGCTGGCGTGCGAGCCGCGACTCCTGATTGCCGATGAGCCCACCACGGCGCTCGACGTAACGGTACAGGCCGAGATTCTGGCGCTCATTCGCAAGCTAAGGGACGAAACCGGCGCCGCGGTTCTCCTGATCACCCATGACATGGCCGTTGTAGCGCAGATGGCTGACCGGGTGGTAGTGATGCAAAATGGCCGCGTGGCCGAGGAAGGGCCGGTCGAGCAAGTGCTGACCGATCCGCAGCACCCCTACACCCAGGCCCTGCTAGCCGTAGTTCCGAAACTCGGCGACATGGCCGGCAAGACCCTGCCCGAGCCCATGGAAACCGCCGCCACGACTGAGTACCACATCGACAAACCGCTTCAGCCGGGTAGCCGCGTCCTGCTCGACGTCAAGCACCTGACCAAGCGCTTCCCGATCCGAGGCGGCTGGTTGGGCCGGACCGTGGCCAACGCTCACGCGGTCGAGGACGTGACGTTTCGCCTTCTCGAAAACGAAACCCTGGCACTGGTTGGCGAAAGCGGAAGCGGCAAGTCGGTGACCGGGCTTTGCATCCTGCGGCTGGAACGCCCGGACAGCGGCGAGATCACCTTCGACGGGCAGGATCTGCTGGCACTTTCCGACGAGGACATGCGGTTGGCCCGTCGCGACATGCAAATGATCTTTCAGGATCCCTACGGCTCGCTCAACCCGCACATGTCGCTGCTGGAGCAGGTCATCGAGCCGCTGAGGAACTTCAACCTGGAGACCGGCAGCGCGCTCGAGGACCGTGCAGCAGAACTCTTCGACTGGGTACGCCTGCCGCGCGCCTTTCTCCAGCGCCATCCCAGCGAGCTCTCCGGAGGGCAGCGCCAGCGTGTCGCCATCGCCCGTGCCCTGGCCCCCAAGCCCAAGCTGATAATTGCCGACGAGGCGGTCTCGGCGCTGGATGTGTCGATCCAGGCCGAAGTGCTGAACCTGATGATGGAACTACAGGCAGAGATGGGGATCTCTTACCTCTTCATCGGCCACGATATGGCGGTGGTCGAGCGCGTATCGCATCGGGTCGCGGTTATGTATCTGGGCCGGATCGTCGAGACCGCTACGCGGGAACAGATTTTCGCCAACCCACAGCACGAATACACCAAGACGCTGCTTGCCGCCGTGCCGACGCTCGACCTTGCCCACCGCGCCGAAAAATGGGAACTGGCCACTAAACCACCACCTTCGCCCATTCACCCAGTTGGATACGTGCCCGAGCCGGCTCATTTCCAGAAAGTGACCGAGGGCCATTTCGTTTTGCGTTCGGGTGCGGGTTCAGTCGACGAGAGACGATACGGACCGTGAGCGAAGCAAAGGCATCCCGCCGCGACCACGGCAATGTCACCGCCCAAGACGTCGCTGACCGTGCTGGGGTGTCGCTGACCACGGTGTCGCGCAGCTTCTCCGATGCCGGCCTGGTGAACGAGGCTACGCGAGAGCGGGTGCTGAGCGTTGCCGGGCGACTCGGCTATCGTCCGAACATGGCCGCGCGCGTCCTGGCCGGGCGTCGGTCCAACCTGATCGGCTTGCTGGTCAACAACTTCGACGACCCCGAACATCTCGACCTCTTCCGCTTTGTTTCGTCCGAGGCGCAACAGCGGAACTACCACGCGATCCTGTTGAATGTCAGCCACGAACGCCGCGAAATTGCATCGGTCGATACCGCCCTGCAGTTCCAGGTTGATGGGCTGCTAGTGGCGGCCTCGCACCTGCCGGACCAGCTAGCGCAGAGCTGCGAGGTCCAGAACAAGCCGATAGTGGTCGTTGGCCGCCGGTCTCTGCGCCCCGAATACAGTTCGGTTCATTGCGACAACCACGCTGGCGCCGCGCTGGTCGCCGATTACATGCACGAAAACGGCGTCATGCGTCCGGCCTTCATCGGCGGCAATGCCGATGCCACCGTGACCAAGGAACGCATGGCGGGCTTCGTGCAGCGTATAGAAGAACTCTACGGCTACCAACCGGTGACCCGGCTCGCCGGGGTCAACGACTACGACCGCGGCCACGCGGCAGCGCTGGAGTTGATGAACCTGCCCAAGCCGCCCGATGGGTTCTTCTGTTCAAGCGACCTGCTGGCAGTTGCCACGCAGGATGCGGTGAAACCTCACTGCGGGCAGGAAAGCCAAGATCCCTTGGTTGTCGGCTTTGGGCAATCCCTGCTCACGAGACTGAACGCCTATGATCTCCATTCCGTCAGCATGCCGTTTGAGAAAATGGTCCGAGCGGCGACCTCGCTTTTGATCGAGCAGATCGAAGGCGTGAGCTCTGAGAAAACCGAAATAACCCTGCCGTGCGACAAAATTGAGTGATCTCGACCTGGTTGGCGATGGCGAACCGCACGACGTATTTCGGACCCATCCAGGCCGGCTTCCACCAAGAGTGGTAGTGTGCAACACAGAGCAATCGGCGCATGGTCCTCGTCCTGATCTTACGCTCCGCCCTGATGCGCGTGTCCTGGAGCTCGAAAAGCGGCAAGTATATCGCGCCGAATGCCTGAACGCGATCGCAGGCCATGCACTGGTTCAGGTCGTCAATCAGGACTCAGATGCGAGCGGCGAACCTGTCGATGCGCTTCTGAGTGTGGCATTGCCGGTCGTTCTGTCTCGCGGCTGCGCCCGGGCCAACCGAACGCTCCCTTTGGAGCGATGCTCCGCGGACGTGTCTCTCGAAATCGCCGGCAGGTGCCTCGATTGACAACCGCCAATTGCGCACCGCGGGCTGACAGGCCCTTGTGAATCACTTTGATGTGTCGCGGCTTTGGGAACTTCGCCATCGGCAGGAAGCCCCCGTCAGCGGAGTTCAGAACGAAGATGTCGCATCTTCGATCTGGCCGGTGGTGGGTTCCCAGGCACACACGCTCCAACGGTTCACACATGGCGATGTCAGCGTGGAGGCACCATTTGGAGCCTTCTTCGCAACCCCAAGGATGCCGCCGAACGCTATCCGGTTGTTTCTCGTGCCTGGACGATCAACCTTTTCCCGATCGCACTCAGCGCCATGTCCATCCGGTCGAGCCGTGAGTGATGTTCTACATCCAATGCCCGGTCCACCTGTGGCAGGTGCCAACCGAGTCTCCGCGCCAACTCGGCCTTGCCGATTTCCTGTTCCCGCATGCCTTGGTACAGAATCACCTTGACCGCCGTGAGCGTCGGCAACGTCACGCAAACGTCGCCTTCCGAAGGAACCGGTACATCTTTTTTGTCGTGCATGCGCGCAGCCACGGCTTCCTCAAGAGCTGACACGGAACGGGCCAGCGCTTCGTCCCGGTCGTCACCAAAGGTCGTGAGCTCCGGAAAATCCGGAGACGTCGCCAGCACTCCGCAGTCATCT
>JAJDVJ010000014.1 GCA_022826205.1 Silicimonas sp.
TTGCCTTTCCGATCTCGGCAACAGAGTTTGAGGGCCACGGCCCTGCTGAACCGCCCCGCTGAAGGGGCAAACATGACGCGGCGTCCGGGATTGGCGCATCTGCACGGCGAGGAGCGTTGGCGTTGGCCACTTCGATGACCCGTGAAATCAATGCGAAGCCACGATGTGACTTTCCTATATAATTCCCATCCCGTATGTTCGCGTTCAGGCCATGGGGTCGCCTCTTGGTATCATGTTGCATTGGCAGTTCCGGCAAGCCAGACAGGCCCCCATTTCCCTGGGGCTGAAGTCGAATGACCCGCTTAGCGGGAAAGTTCCGCTCAACCCGAGAAGTCTTGCAAGAGGCTCCATGCTGAAGAGGTCATTGACAGCTGCGTTTCTTCTCTTCGTCGGCGGCGCCAACCTTGCTTCCGCCGCCGACGACCGTCAGTTTCGTCTCTCGGTCCCCGACGTGCTGGCCGAGAGCGGATTGATGAAGTACATGTTGCCGCGTTTCACCTTGAAGACCCAGGTGCGCGTCGAGTTGGTCTCGCCCGGGGACGCGGCAGAAGTCGCGCTCGGCGACAACGGCACGCCGGTCTTTACCGGCATGGGCCAGACCTGGTCCATTGACGTCCTGGTGCCAGAGCATATGGGGGCATCTCGGTTTGCCACGTGGATTTCGGACACGACCGGGCAAAGCGCGATTACGGGATTCAAGATCGACGGCAGTCAGCCATTCTCCTTGCCGGTCGAGGAAGAGGAGATTGCCGAAGACGAATTCTACGAAGGTGACAAGCTGCGCGGGCAGCAGGTTTCGCGAGTCCATTGCGGCCGCTGCCACGTCACGGCCCGGGGCGACGAAGGCCTCGGCATCGGTTCGACTCCGTCGTTTTTCGCCTTGCGCAGCTTCGATGACTGGGACGTAAGGTTCTCGAGCTTCTACGTCCTGAAACCCCACGGTGCCTTCACGCAGATCGAAGACGTGACGGAACCCTTTCCTGAGGACCTTCCCTCGCCGATTGCGCCGTTGGAACTGACCTTGGATGACATCGACGCGATCCTGGCATATGTCGCAAGCATCGAGCCCGCGGCCCTTGGCGCTCCCTTGACGGGTCAGTGATCGCGACGTTTCGACAGATAGTCGTCCGTAGTTCGGATCCGCGGCCGCTCGCCCTTGGCCATTGGGCTGTCCTCGCTCAGGAACTGGGACTTCACCCGGCAATCGTCGCACATCTGGATCATTCTCAGCGCACCCTCTCCCTGGTACATCGAGTGCGAGGAAAGTCTCTCGGTTATGCGTTCAATGGTGGACCTTGAACCGAACAGGCTGCCGCATTCGATGCAGGCGAACGGCTCTTCCTCGTTCAAGACCACCTGAGACAATGCCTCGTCGCCAAGATTGAACCTAGGCACCAGCGCGATGGCATCTTCGGGACAGATGCTGGCGCAAAGCCCGCATTGCAGACAGGCATCTTCCTGAAACCGCAGCTGAGGCAGGTCGGGATTGTCGCCTAGCGCTCCGGAAGGGCAAAGCGACACGCAGGAGAGACAGAGCGTGCACGCGTCCGTATTGACCGAAATCACGCCATAAGGGGCATTGTCTGGCAACGGAAGCGGCTCGGCAACGTCCGGGCGCAATGCCTTCGCTGCCTGCCGGGCAATCTGTCGACGCGTCCCCATGGGCCGAATCGGCCTGGTCAGTGCGGATGGCACCTCTGAATTGAACAGCGAATCCGAAAGCGCGTCAGCGTCGGAGGTGTCGATCAAGGCCACCGTGTCGCCGGCAACTGCCTCGGTCAAGGCAATCTCATGGCCCAGTACCGATCGGTCAGCCCCGGGTCCAGGCACGATGGCCACGGTGGCGAAACCGGCCGCCAGCGCGGCGAGGGCCTCGGCATGCCCGAAAGCGCCGACCGCCGGCATTTCCATCGGCACGACATCGGCCGGAAGGCCCCGGCCATGCCGGGCCGATAGCCTGATCAGTTCAGAACCGTGCCCGTCCACAACCAACAGCCTTGGATCGGTCCCTCCGGCGTCGAGAAAGGCCTTCGCCAGAGTCTGGATCCGAAGGAACGAATGCTCGACCGGCGGCGCGTCGTACGAAATCGCACCTGACGGGCAAAGCGAGGAGCATGCGCCGCACCCGGCACAGACCATCGGATCAACGGTAACGTATTCGCCCTCGGGAGAAATTGCGCCAGTCGGACAGGCGTCAAGGCAACGCGAACATCCCACCTGACCGGCCCGCGAATGGGCGCAGAGGATCGGCTCGACACGAGCATAGAGCGGCTTTTCGAATGTGCCGATCAGTTTGCCGGCATCGAACACCGCATCCATGGACGCCGTGACGCTGCCAGGGTCGGCGCGCAGATAGCCTTCCCGCTTTTCATGTGCGGAAAAGAGCGGCGCCTGACCGCTGAGATCGAGGATCATGTCGCATTCGGAGTGGGCACCGTTGCGTGGTTCGGTCCATCTCCAGTTGCCGCGACCGCCAGGCTGAATTCGACTGAACGCGTCGAACGACACCTTGAATTCACCCAACGCCCCGGACGCTTTCCTGACCCGCCCCCTGATCACGTCGAACTCTCGTTCCGGAGGCGGGTCGCTGTCATCTTGCTGCAAGACCGTGACGCCGTGCGTGTCGGCAAGGCGCCGGGCGGCGTCAAACGCGACATCGCCACTCCCGATGATCAGGCAAACGCCCTCGGAAACAACGTCGATGGCCTTCGTCAACGCCGCGGGCATCGTGGCGGCTGCGACGAGCGCTGCCATCTTGGGACCGGTGTCACTGTCGTCATCCGTCCAGCCCGCCCGATCCCGAAGGTCGACGAATGAAGGCACCTCCGCCTCCAGTTCCTCGGCAAGCTCCTCGAAGAACCGCATTTCCTGCCCGCAGCAGATCGTGCAGTCGCCCTCTGCAATTGCCCGTGCCGCGATTTCCGACTGCTCGGTGCAAAGCGAGGTGTGGACCGGGGAACACTCAACCCCGGTCGCGGCCTCGATCACGGCAGGCTGCAGCCGCTGCGATTTCGCGCAATCGCAAAGAACCAGCTTGTTGGCCAAGGTCTTCCCCTTCCTCGACAATCGGCCGGAGGCGGATTCACGTCCTGCCGACAGACTAGACATGTTTGGTCCTGAACGTAAACTGCGGTCGGCAAGCCACTTGAGCAAACATGAGACACGCGAGGACGAATGTACATCAATCCGGCGAAATACGAAGCCTTGCCTCTAGGAGTGGTGCTGCGCCGAGCGCCGGGAGTGACCCGCTGGAAGAAATGGTCGTGGAAGGCGGTTGCGGTCCTGCCGGGCGCCGGAACGGCCAACTGGCGGGAAATTCGGCGGCAAGGTGACTGGGTCGAATATCACGCGGCTACCGTTTCGCTGGACCTTCACGGCGCGGAGACCGAAGCCTACAAGAACGCGCTCTCGGACAGTCGGCCAAGCGTCTTTGTCGTCTTGCGCCCGGGGGAAGGTTCCGACGGTGATCGGCCTTCCGTCCTGCTTGTCACTGCATCGCCATACGAGGCGCAGGACTACGCCGACAGCGGTGAGGAAGTCGTCGAAAAGGTGCCGATGCCGCCGGGGCTTGTCGCCTGGGTGCGGGACTTCGTCGAACAGCATCACGTCGAAGAGGAATTCGTGAAGCGCAAGCGAGACAGGAAACGCATCGACCTGATCGAAGACGGCGTTGGCGATGTACGCATACCGCAGGACACCGATGTCTACCGCGCCCCGAAAAGGAGGCTGCAATGAGCGACTTCTGGGAACGTCGGAAAGCGGCGGTGCGGGCAGAAGACGCTGCCGAGGAAAAGGCAAAGATCGCCGCTGACGAAGCTGAAGAACAGGAAAGGCTCAGCCAAAAGTCCGACGAAGAGATTCTTCGGGAACTCGATTTGCCCGACCCCGAAAGCTTGGCCGAGGGCGATGACTTCTCCGTCTTCCTGAAGCGAACTGTTCCGGAACGCATCCGCCTTCGTGCGCTCCGCCGTCTCTGGACAACGAACCCGGTACTCGCCAACCTCGACGGCCTCATCGACTACGGTGAGGATTTCACCGACGCGGCAACCGTCATCGAGAACCTCCAAACCGCCTATCGGGTAGGCGAAGGCATGGCCCGGCACGTCGCGGCAATGGCCGAACAGGCAGAGGCGGCAACCGAAGATGAGAACGGTGTGACGAACGAATCGGAAACGGAAGATTCGCCAGATATCGAGGAAGACGAAAAACCCGACAATTTACCTCGGGAACAGAATTCGCCGGAAATCGAAAAAGGTGGGCAAATTTCCCAAATTATCGCCGAGGAAGACGAAAGAATTGGTTTCAAACCGCGTCGCATGAGCTATCATTTCGATGAAGCCTAACCGGCCGAAGTGAAGGTAGCCAGTTTCGATGAATGCATTGGATCGCACCATTGAAGTGCCAGAAGAGGATCGTCTCCGCGCAGACCTCTACAACTTCCTCGGCCTGATCCTTGCCCGCCCTCCCGACCAGACGCTTCTAGATCAGACTGCCGGATTGTCCGGCGACGCCACTGAGGTCGGTCAGGCAATAGGCGCGCTGGCCACCATTGCACGGCGCTCCAATCCCAAGAGCGTGGAATCGGAATTCAACAGGCTGTTCATCGGTCTCGGGCGAGGCGAATTGCTGCCTTTCGCCAGCTTCTACCTGACAGGCTTTCTTAACGAAAAGCCGCTTGCGTCGCTGCGCAGCGATCTGGCGGCGCATGGCATTGCAAGATCGGAAAACGTGTTTGAACCGGAAGACAACATCGCGTCACTGATGGAAGTGATGGGTGCGCTGATCGTCGGAAGGTTCGGGGCGCCGACGCCGCTGGACATGCAGCGGGATTTTTTTAACCGGCACATCGCTCCCTGGGCATGCCACTGCTTTGCCGATCTCGAAGCAGCAAAGAGCTCGGTGCTGTACGCGGCGGTTGGACGGCTCGGCCGGTTGTTCATGGAAATTGAAACCGAAGGGTTTCGTCTCAGCGCCGCCTAAGGCGCAATGACTGATCTGGCGAGTTATCGCCACAGCGAAAGGAAGGAGGACTTTCAAATGACCGACAAACCCGAAGAGGGTACCAGCCGTCGGGACTTCCTGAAAATGGCGGGGACGGGCGCACCGGTTGCGGCCGTTGTCATCGCCACAGGGACGTCGGCGGAAGCGACCCAGCCTGACCTGTCTTCTGACAGGCTTCAGGACACGGCGCATACCCGCGCCTACTACGACAGCGCCCGGTTCTAGGACCGGACACTGCCGTCACTGCCCGGCCTCGGTTGCGTGACGCCCACTGGCCGGCGCATTCGGAAACAACCCAGCACGCATGCGGGACTGCCCGCAGCAAGCAAGGGAGAATGACATGCTTAGGAAAAAGACCAACGGGGTTGCGCGACGCTCCCAGCGGACTGGCATCCTGAACCAAGTCGCCGAGACATACGTCGACCGGCGAACTTTTCTCAGAAATTCAGGCTTGGCGATCGGCGGACTGACGGCAATCGCCGCCACAGGAGGCTCGGTCATGAAGGCCGAAGCCGCGACGGGCACCGGCGCGGTCGATCTGCGCAAGTCCGTTTGCACACACTGCTCGGTAGGCTGCACCGTCATCGCCGAAGTCCAGAACGGCGTCTGGACCGGTCAGGAACCGGGATGGGACAGCCCGTTCAATCTCGGTGCCCATTGCGCCAAAGGCGCGGCGGTCCGCGAGCACGCCAACGGCGAGCGGCGGCTGAAGTACCCGATGAAGAAGGAGAACGGCGAGTGGGTTCGCATCTCCTGGGAACAGGCCATCGACGAGATTGGCGATGGCATGATGAAGATCCGGGACGAGAGCGGACCGGACAGCGTCTACTGGCTGGGCTCGGCCAAGCACAACAACGAGCAGGCCTACCTGTTCCGCAAGTTCGCCGCCTACTGGGGCACGAACAACGTCGATCACCAGGCGCGGATATGCCATTCCACGACGGTTGCAGGTGTTGCGAATACATGGGGCTACGGCGCCATGACCAACAGCTACAACGACATCCACAACTCCCGGGCGATCTTCCTCATCGGCGGCAACCCTGCCGAGGCGCACCCGGTCTCGCTCCTGCACGTCCTCAGGGCGAAGGAGCAGAACAACGCGCCCCTGATTGTCTGCGACCCGCGCTTCACGCGCACCGCAGCCCATGCTGACGAATATGTTCGCTTCCGGCCCGGCTCGGACGTCGCTCTGGTCTGGGGCATCCTCTGGCACATCTTCGAGAACGGGTGGGAGGATACGGAGTTCATCCGGACCCGGGTCTGGGGAATGGACCAGATTCGGGAGGAAGTGGCCAAGTGGACGCCTGAGGAAGTTGAGCGCGTCACCGGCACTCCCGGTTCGCAACTTCGCCGCGTGGCCTTTACGATGGCCAACAACCGTCCGGGCACCGTGATCTGGTGCATGGGCGGCACCCAGCACACCAACGGCAACAACAACACGCGGGCCTACTGCGTGCTGCAGCTTGCCCTTGGCAACATGGGCACCACCGGCGGCGGCACCAACATCTTCCGGGGCCACGACAACGTGCAGGGCGCCACCGACCTTGGCGTGCTTTCCCACACGCTGCCAGGCTACTACGGCCTGTCGGCCGGGTCCTGGGCGCACTGGGCGCGGGTCTGGGGCGAGGATCTTGACTGGCTCAAGAACCAGTTCGCCACCGTCAAGGGGGCGGACGGCAAGGACAAGAACCTGATGAACCTGACTGGCATCCCGGTCAGCCGCTGGATCGATGGCGTTCTTGAAGACCCGGACAACACGGACAACCCCGACAGGGTTCGCGCCATGGTGCTCTGGGGTCATGCTCCAAATTCGCAGACGCGGATGAAGGAGATGAAGACCGCGATGGAGATGCTGGACATGCTGGTCGTCATCGACCCGTATCCAACCGTATCCGCCGTGCTTCACGACCGGACCGACGGGGTTTACCTGCTGCCCGCGTGCACGCAGTTCGAAACCCACGGCTCGGTCACGGCCTCGAACCGGTCGCTCCAGTGGCGCGAAAAGGTTGTCGACCCGATCTTCGAATCCAAGTCGGATCAGGAGATCATCGGCCTCTTTGCCAGGAAGTTCGGCTGGCATGACCGCTTCTTCCGCAACATCGCGATCGAAGAGGACGGCGTGACCCCGAGCATCGAGGACACGACCCGCGAGTTCAACGCAGGCATGTGGACGGTCGGCTACACTGGCCAAAGCCCGGAGCGGATCAAGCTCCACATGGCCAACCAGCACACGTTCGACAAGACGACGCTCAGGGCCGTGGGCGGACCCGCTGACGGGGACTTCTATGGAATGCCCTGGCCTTGCTGGGGCACTGCCGAGATGAACCATCCTGGCACGCCGAACCTCTACGACATGTCCAAGCCGGTCGCCGACGGCGGCTTGTGCTTCCGTGCCCGGTTCGGTGTCGAACGGGACGGTGTCAACCTGCTGGCCGAGGGCGTGTTCAATCCGGGTTCGGAAATCCAGGACGGCTATCCCGAGTTCACCATGCAAATGCTGATGGACCTGGGCTGGGACGGCGACCTGACAGCCGAGGAACGTGCCGCCATTGACGCGGTGGCAGGTCCCAAGACCAACTGGAAGACCGACCTCTCCGGAGGCATCCAGCGGGTCGCCATCAAGCACGGCTGCGCGCCCTTCGGGAACGCTAAGGCCCGTGCGGTTGTCTGGACCTTCCCGGATCCGGTGCCGTTGCACCGCGAGCCGCTCTACACGAACCGGCGGGATCTGGTGGCGGACTATCCGACCTACGAGGACCGCAAGTTCTATCGCCTTCCGACGATGTATGCATCGATCCAGAAGAACGACTTTTCCAAGGAATACCCGTTGATTCTGACTTCGGGTCGTCTGGTCGAATACGAAGGCGGCGGCGATGAGAGCCGGTCCAACCCGTGGCTCGCCGAACTGCAGCAAGACATGTTCGTCGAGATCAACCCGAGGGACGCCAACAACCTGGGCGTTCGCGACGGTGCGCAGGTCTGGCTGGAAGGCGCAGAAGGCGCAAAGGTCAAGGTGATGGCCATGGTCACTAGGAGGGTGGGCGAAGGCGTGGTCTTCATGCCCTTCCACTTCGGCGGCCAATTCGAAGGCGAGGACCAGCGCGGCAAGTACCCGGAAGGGGCCGACCCCTTCGTTCTGGGCGAAAGCAGCAACACCGCGCAGACCTACGGCTATGATTCGGTAACTCAGATGCAGGAGACCAAGTGCACTCTCTGCAAGATCTGGTCAGCGTAAGGAGGAAATGAGACATGGGAGCTAGAGCAAAGTTTCTCTGCGACGCCGAGCGCTGCATCGAGTGCAACGCGTGCGTCACGGCCTGCAAGAACGAGCACGAGGTGCCTTGGGGCATCAACCGCCGCCGGGTGGTGACCATCCAGGACGGAACGCCGGGTGAAAGGTCGATCTCGGTTGCCTGCATGCACTGCTCGGATGCGCCCTGCATGGCAGTGTGTCCGGTCGATTGCTTCTATCAGAACGAAGAAGGGATCGTCCTGCATTCCAAGGATCTCTGCATCGGCTGCGGTTACTGCTTCTACGCCTGTCCCTTCGGTGCGCCGCAGTTCCCGCAAGCAGGGAACTTCGGCAGCCGTGGCAAGATGGACAAGTGCACGTTCTGCGCCGGTGGACCGGAGGACAATCACTCGACCGCCGAATTTGCCAAGTATGGCCGCAACCGGATTGCAGAAGGCAAGCTGCCGATCTGTGCCGAGATGTGCGCCACCAAGGCGCTTCTGGCAGGTGACGGAGATGTCGTCTCGGCCATTTACCGCGAGCGCGTGGTGTCCCGCGGCTTCGGCTCGGGCGCCTGGGGCTGGGGCACGGCATACGAAGCAAAGGGCGGCTGAAGCCGTTCATTAACGGGGCGGCCTTTTCCAGGGCCGCCTCCCCCCATTCCAACGGTCGCCTACGATTCGGAGGATTGCCGACGTGCTGCGTTTGTACATTTTCGCAATGATTCTTGCATCTGGCCTCGGCGCGCCCGCCGTAGCTCAGGACAGCATGGAGCCTGATCGCAGCGCCACCGGAGGGGCGCAGACGCTGGAAGATATCCTGGCCCGGCAGCGCGGCGAAGGAATCAACGACACGTTTCGCAGGGAAAACACAGGCAGTCCGGACACCGCCGCCGGCATCGTGCAGCAACTTGGCACGTTGGGCGGCTCTTCTGATCCTGAGCTCTGGCGCGCGCTGCGCTACGGCTCCGCGGACATAACGGTCTCGTCCGGCGGTGAGGTCGCTGCAGTGCTTGTGCAGGACGGCGGGATGTGGTGGCTGGATTTTCGGCGGACAACGCTCAAGAATTGGGGCGGCTACTTCCTGCTTGGCGTAATCGGCGCTCTGGTTGCATTCTTCCTCTTGCGAGGACGCATTCGGGTCGACGCGCCCAAGACGGGCCGGACAGTTGTTCGCTTCCAGGCAATCGAGCGTTTCGCACATTGGCTGCTGGCCGGATCGTTCATTCTCCTGGGCCTCACTGGTCTGTTGACGCTATTCGGCCGCACGGTACTGATTCCAACCTTCGGGCGCGAGGCCAATTCGTTCATCCTCATTGCAAGCAAATGGGTTCATAACAATGCAGCTTGGGCCTTCATGATCGGGTTGGTCATGATCTTCGCATTCTGGGTCTGGCACAACCTGCCCGACCGGACCGATATAAAGTGGATCGCGCAGTTCGGTGGCATCGTCGGATCGAAGCACCCCCCGGCCAAGAAATTCAATGCCGGTCAAAAGGTGATCTTCTGGTCGGTCGTGATCCTTGGCGCGTCGATCTCGGCTTCGGGACTGTCCCTGCTCTTTCCATTCGAGCTTCCAATGTTCGCCAAGACCTTCGTGATCCTCAACGACCTCGGGATCACCGGGTTGCTGGGGCTTGATCCATTGCCAACGGAACTGACGCCGCAGGAAGAGATGCAATATGCCCAGCTCTGGCACGCCATCGTCTCGTTCATCCTCATGGGCATCATCATTGCGCACATCTATATCGGCTCGCTCGGAATGGAGGGCGCCTTCGACGCCATGGGAACCGGCGAGGTGGACGAAGCGTGGGCGCATCAGCACCATTCAATCTGGCTCGATGACGTGAAGGCCGCTGACAAGGGTGAGCGCGCAACAGGTGACGCGACCGCGGCCGAATAGATGCGGTCCGTCTCCGCGCTGCTAGCCGGATTGGCACTCTTGACATGCCCTGCACTCGCGCAGGACTTCACAACGCTAAAAGGACACGGTGGCCCGGTCATGGGGCTTGCCGTTTCCGAAAGCGGGGAGGTCGCGAGCGCCAGCTTCGACAATTCAGTGGGGCGCTGGCAGAACCGCACGCCGCAATGGCTTGAGGGCCACGCCGCAGCCGTCATCGACTTGATCTTCCTGCCCGACGGGCGCATCGCGTCGGGGGCGGACGACTTTTCCATATGGCTTTGGGACGGCTCGGATGGGCGTGAACTAGGTCGCCACAAGGGAAAGGTCACCGACCTCGCAGTGTCCCATGACGGCGCGATCCTGGCCTCGGCCAGTTGGGGCGGCACGATCGGGATTTGGCCGCTTGCTGAACCGGATGCCGCGCCCATATTGCTTGACTTGCGCGACACCGGTGCCAATGACGTTGCATTTTCGCCGGACGGCGGACTGCTCTATGTCGCGACCTCCAAGGGGGATATCCGCGTCTACGACCTTTCTGCGCCCGGTGACGCCCCGTTTCGGACACTGGTGCGACACGGGTTCGCGATCAACGAAATGGTGTTGTCGCCGGACGGGTCGTGGATGGCCTATGGCGCAGTCGATGGCGTCACCCGGGTGATAGACACACAGACCGGCACCGTGCTTCGCGATTTCACCCTTGAGCGACGGCCCATCCTCGCCATGGCCTACCATAGTGAGACAGGGAAACTGGCGATTAGCGACGGGCATGGGTACATCTCGGTCATTTCCACCGAAACGTGGCGCATCGAACGCGACTTCCACGCGACACGGCGAGGTCCGGTTTGGGCGCTGGCGTTTTCGCCAGATGGATCCGTCATCTGGGCCGGCGGGCTCGACAGCGTAGTCTATGGCTGGCCGGTCGAACTGCTGGACCGTTTCGAGCCGTCCATGGGCGTGTCGCACAGCTTTCTGAAAGACCCCGGATCGATGTCGAACGGCGAGCGCCAGTTCATGCGCAAGTGCTCGATCTGCCACGCACTAGAGGCTGGCGACTCGCGCAAGGCGGGACCAAACCTGAACGGTGTCTTTGGCCGTCCCGCCGGAACGGTTCCAGGGTACCGATATTCTGACATACTTGACGGCTCGGACATCATCTGGACCGAGGAAACGATCGATGCCCTTTTCGATCTCGGCCCTGACCACTATATTCCGGGCTCCAAGATGCCGATGCAGCAGATCGCTGCGCCAGAGGACCGTCGGGACCTGATAGAATTCTTGAGGGTGGCAACTGGAAATGGGAACTAGGAAATGAAGTCCATGTGGGCAGGCCTTGCCGGTGTCGTCGTGATCACCGTTGTGGCATACTTCGTTCTCGGGGAACTGGGTTTCTCCTCGGCGGAACGCGGATCAGGCAACGCCGTTCGGCTCGAGATGTCGAACTGACCGGCCTTGGCCGTGCGGGAAGGAAAGACTTCCGGTTTCACAGCGCCGCGGCATTCCCGAATGCCGTCAATTTTCTGTCTGGCGGTTGCCGTGGCATTCGTTGGCGTCGGCGCGGCAGGAGCCGTCTCTCCGGAAACCATGAATTCCGTGGTGTCGGTCCTGCCGCAATGGCCCGGGCGCCCTCAGGGCGGTACTGGAGCTCCTCCGGGTGCCAGCCCCGAGGGGAGCGGTGTTGCCCTTCGCCCGGACGTCATCGCAACGGCATGGCACATCGTAGAGCCAGCCGAGCGAGTTGAGGTTCGCCTTGCCGACGGCCGCATTCTGCCGACCAGCCTGATCGCCAGGGATCCCCTCAGCGACATCGCCCTCCTGAGTGTAGACACAAATCTCGCACCGTTCGATCCGGCGTCGAATCCTGCGCTTGCCGACCCGGTCTGTTCTATCGGAAATTCCTTTGGCCTCGGGCTTTCCGTAACCTGTGGCGTCGTCTCGGCCGTCCATGTCTCGAATGCCGGATTCAATGCGGTCGAGGATTTCGTCCAGACCGATGCGGCAATCAATCCTGGTGCTTCCGGCGGTGCGCTCGTGGACCGGCAAGGCCGACTCGTCGGCATGGTTTCCGCCATTTTCGCATCGAAGGGCGACACCAGCACCGGTGTCGGATTTGCCGTGTCCGCCGAGCTTCTGTGGCGTGTGGCAGAAGCCCTCCTGGCCGACGGCAAGGCAAGCTATCCATCGCCGGGCTGGCGACTCGACGTGCCCGGCCGGAACCAATTGGCTCACCTGGCCGCGCCCGTAGTCACAGCCCTCCGAGTCGGTGGCCCGGCGGAAGAAGCAGGCGTTCGGAAAGGCGATCTTGTCGTCGCCGTCGGCGAGCGGCGCACAAGGAGCCCGCGCGACGCCGTATCGTCCCTTGCCGTCCTGCCCGAAAGCGCCCTAGCCGTCGAACTGACGATTTTGCGGGGCGATGCCGAACTGAACGTGACACTGCCGCTGCGTTCAGGAGCAATCGTCGAGAGTGGCGCCGTGTCGCCGCAGGCGAGCCATGGAGACTGCCCCCATCCCCCAAAGGTCTGCATCATGCGTCAGGCCGTCTTTCCTGTGTCCAGTTTCGACCCGATGGCTAGCGCCACCCGGATCGCTCCAACTTTGCTGGTCACCAATCGCCATGTGGTGGGAGACAGGACGGGCGGGATGGTGCACACGCCTGACGGTCCACGCGGTGCGGAGGTCGTCGCGTCGGACTATCTTGGTGATCTGGTGCTGTTGAGCGTCAATGGGCTGCCCGAAGGCGGACACGTTCCGACCCTGAATGAAGATGCGGGCGGAACGGCGCAGTTCTACGTGGTCGGCGCCGATGTCAGCCGCCAGAAAGTGCGGGTCCTTGAACCCGGAACACTGATCGCCGGACCCGCCGAAGGTGCAGAGCTCGGTCGCATCCATGTCACCGCGCGTATGCAGCCAGGCTTCAGTGGCGGAGCCTTGGTGGACGAGAACGGCAATCTCGTGGGCATTGCCGTTGGTGGGGGCGAAGGACGTTACGAGGCAATCCCTCTGGCGCAGGTCGCCAAGCTGCTCGATGGACGCAACAGCGACGCGGCCCCCGAACTGACAGAATGGCTTGGGAGAGCCTTTGCAAATTGTGCGGGCCAGATCGATGCCGCTGCAAGCGGTGCCAAGGTCGAGCCGCAAACGGTTGTGGACATGTGCTCGACGGCGTTCAATCAGGGTCAGCTCCTCGAAGCCGGCCGCATGCTTGCCGGATCCGGGTCGTTTGACGGTGCGGTCGCCCTCCACAGACAGGCCGTTCGTCAGACACCGAACTCGATCAACGCGCGCCTGTCGCTGTTGGCATCCTTGCAACTGGCCGCGCAATTCGAAGACATGATCGAACACGCACAGTGGCTGATTGGGATGACCCCGAATGATCCCCGGGCACTCCGTATCGCAATCCAGTCCGGCGTGTGGGGCGATGTTCCGGAACTGGCCGAAGAGGCTTACCGGCTTCTGCTTGATGCCGACCCGCGTCAGGCCCGGGCGGCCCGCCGCTTCATCGACAGCGACCCGCCGGCGCCATCGCGTCGGAACTAGCTCGCGTTCGGCCAAGGGTTGAAAGGGACAACGAACCGTCACGTCCCCGCCAGCAATGTGGAAACTCGGCTCGCATTCAGCCTTGGTGCCGAAACCCGATCCTCAGCTCGTGCTTTTTCGCATTCATGCGGCGTCGGCCCAGGGACTTTGTTCGCGCACTACAACGTGGTGAGTGCCCCGGTGGAGACATTCATCTGGATGCCGAAATGAATCGATGTCGCCTGACGAACTTCCGGATGTACCTGTGTCAGCGCGATGCAAGGCCTCTCGACGTCGCCTTCCTGGGCCCAATCATCGAATTCCCCGCCCATGTCGTCATTCCGGCTTTCGTCCTGTTTCGCTGCACTTGCGACTGCCGGCACCTTCGGCACCCGATTCCAGCGGATCCAGGCATTGCCCAAGTGTGGACGCGGCGGTCCAATCAGTTCAGCCGGTCGCCAGTTTCGACGTCGAACAGGTGAACCCGGTCGGGGTCGGGCGAGAGGAAGATCGGCTGACCTGGGGCAAGCGAGTGCCTTTCGCGAAAGACCGCGACAATCTCCTCTGCCTCGGTCTTGGCCACGACGTGGGTCTCGGAACCAGTCGGTTCAACCACCGAAACCGTTGCCGGCAACCCATCTTCAGAGAGCGAAAGATGTTCAGGCCTGATGCCCAGTTTCACTCTGGCTCCGTCAATCAAATCGACACCATTCGCCACTGGTACAACCTGCCCAGTCATCTCTACCTCGATCTCTGTCCGGTCGCCGTTTCTGACGGCACCGTCCAACAGGTTCATTGATGGTGAGCCGATGAACTCTGCGACAAAGCGGTTCGCTGGCCTGTCATAGAGATCCAGAGGCGCACCTATCTGCCGGATGTGGCCATTCTCCATGACGACGATGCGATCAGCCATGGTCATGGCCTCGATCTGATCGTGCGTCACGTAGACGGTGGTCGTCTTGAGGCGCTGGTGCAGTTCCCGAATTTCGGCGCGCATCTGGACGCGAAGCTTCGCGTCCAGATTTGAGAGCGGTTCGTCGAAGAGAAACACTTGCGGGTCGCGGACAATTGCACGCCCCATGGCCACGCGTTGCCGCTGACCTCCCGAAAGCGAACGGGGATAACGATCAAGATAGGGCGTCAGCCCCAGGACTTCGGCCGCTTGGGCCACGCGACGATCGACTTCGGACTTTTGCATGCGCCGCATCCGCAGCGCGAATGCCATGTTTGATCGGACCGTCTTGTGCGGGTAAAGAGCGTAGTTCTGGAACACCATGGCTATGTCGCGGCCCGCAGGCGGCACGCTGTTCACCACCCGGTCACCGATCGAGATCGTGCCCGACGTGATGCCCTCCAGCCCTGCGATCATCCGCAATAGCGTGGACTTCCCGCAGCCGGAAGGTCCTACCAGAACAACGAATTCGCCGTCCGGAATCGTGAAGTCCATGCCATGGATCACTTCCACTGAACCATAGGCCTTCCGTACATCGCGGATTCGAACTTCCGTCATGAGCCACCTTTCCCGATTGGAAGCCACGATAGTGCAGGAAATTCAATTCTGTCCATCGCTACTTCGCCAATGCCTGGTGCCTCGCTTGACAGGATCGGATGACTTAGTGTCAACTCCAAGCTTGAAAGGGCCAGACGTGTGTTTCGGGAGGTGCCAGAATAAACGGGTAAAGCGACGGCCCTCAAGAATTCCGTTCGGCACCCATTCGATGCCAGAAATTCCTGCAAAGCGAAAGGGAAGGAAATGAAAACTAGTGTCTACAATTACATGAAACGTGCCGGAAAGATCCAGCGCCGCGACGTGCTGAAAGGACTCGGTGCGACAGGCACGATGGCGGCATTTTCGGGTGTCGCGACCGGCGCAGGCGTGCGCCCGGTCTGGGCAGCGTCGCACGACAGCTTGCGCGCCGACATCCTGAAGATACCCGGCGTGGGCATGGGTTCGCCCACTGACTCGGACTGGCAGAAGGTCGGCGAAATGTGTCTCGGCCCGATCAAGGAGGTCGTCAGCGAAGGTGAATTTTCGGGCGTCGAATTGACCTTCATGGGGCTCAACAACCAGAACCTTCACAACTTCCTGTTCCGTGGATTCCTGAAGCCTTGGGAAGCCTATACGGGCGCGACGATCAACTGGATCGATCTTGCGCAGGCGGACTACAACGCCCGTCTTCAGCAGTCGATCGCGACCGGCACGGTGGATTTCGACATCATCGAGATGGGTGCACCGTTCGAGGGCGATGTCCTGGGCAGAGGCATGGCCTCGGTCATGCCCGACTGGGTCATGGACGTCATAGACATGGACGATTACGTGGGCTACCTGAAGGCGCCTGTCGGCACTTGGGACGGCAAGACCTACCGGATTTCGATCGACGGTGACTGCCACACGTTCGCCTACCGGACAGACTATTTCGGGGACGGCTCGGTCACCGGTCGCGACGTGCCGGCGACCTGGCAGGAAATCAATGAAATCTCCATGGAACTCAAGGGCAAGACCGACCCGCTGACCGGACTCGATGCCCATGGCTATCTTGATCCCCTCAAGGGCTGGGGCGGATTCGGCTTCTATTTCCTTGAGAACCGGGCGGCAGCCTATGCCAAGCATCCGAACGATCCGGCGTGGCTCTTCGACCCCGACACGATGAAACCCAGAGTCAACAACCCGGCTTGGGTCGGGTGCGATTCTCGTATGGTTCACTTTTCGTATTCTTGATGTTCTTCGCGAATCATGCCGCAAGCGCGATTCTCACCACCGGCCGGTTGTCGTTGGCGCATTGCGGAGGCTTCCAGCCGCCGTTTCGACTCAGGCGGGGC
>JAJDVJ010000060.1 GCA_022826205.1 Silicimonas sp.
CGACGATCCGACGATCCGACGATCCGACGATCCGACGATCCGACGATCCGACGATCCGACGATCCGACGATCCGACGATCCGACGATCCGACGATCCGACGATCCGACGATCCGACGATCCGACGATCCGACGTACATGGAGGCGGACAGGCCTGTCAAGTCCCCGCGCCGGAGATTCCGGAATGCGCGATGGGCGCGCGCAAAGGCGTTGCCGGACACCTCATGCGTCGCGGGCCAGCATGTCGAAGCTGCCTTGCCGACCGGACTCCGCACTGGCTTCCCCTTTCCTCCGTCAAGGCCCCGGACCGCGACGAACGTGCTGTGCGCCGGGAACCTCGCGTGATCGTTTCCAGCGGAGCGTTGGCCGAAGCGGCGCGGCCTGTCAAGTCCCCGCGAATCGCCGCCCTGCGGACGGATGCAGGCGGGCAACAAGCCCCGCAACGCGCGCGGATGTGCCGCAGTCGCCGATGGCGCGGCGGTTCGCGGCCGCCGGACACGCGCCGCCAGGGAACGCCAGGCCCTGGATGCCGCGCGATTCCCATGCGATTCCACGCCGTTCCCGCAGCCACGGCCAGGCCGGACGCGCAGCGGGCAGCACACTTCGCCGCGCAAGGGGAAGCCCGGCGCCCAAGAAGGCCGAGCCCCGGCCGGCGACGTCCAGATTGCGGGCCTGAAGGTTCTGGCGCTTTGCGGCGGGAACTCCGCGTAGCCCGGGCCGCCCGCCAGAAATGATGTTCACGCTTTCTCGTCCTGCTCTAGAATGCCAATTTGAGGAAGACGTTGCGGCCTCACCCATCGGCCTCCGCGAGCACACGAAACCGCCCTGAAGACCACCGCCACGTCCTTGGTTTCTACATCTTGGTTTCCAATCCCACACCATTCCAACGCGCGAACACTGTGGACGCCAAATTGAAACTAAATCCACATTGAACACTCGTCGTCAACGTCCGAATATGCTGTTGACTTCAAGAAAAAGGCTTGCCAACTCGTCCTGCCTTCGCAGCCAAGGCATTATTTGGAGCGGGCGCATGTAGAGATCGTCGCTATGGTAAACGGCATCCCAGTCAACTGCATATTTCACGTTGCGCACATCGTTTATCACCTTAAGGAACTCGTGAGCAATTAGACCCTGGCCGATTGCACTTGGATGGATGCCGTCTAAACTGAATATTCCGCCCTGCGTAATTCGCCTCCTTGAAGTGGCATGATAAAATCTCGTATCGACCATCGGATTACGTTTTCTGAGTTCTGGTGGAAATTCATAGGGCGGCTCCTCGCAGTTTCTCTTGTACGCCGCCTGCACTAACGCTTTGTTAACGTCCACATAGTGATATCTCTTTTTTCCAAGTCCATCGTTTAGAGCGTCGAGTCGGTCACGAATAGAGTCGTTGTAGGAAGCAATGCACTTATCTATGGAATAAACTTGTTCGCGGGTGAGCTTTCGTTCTGAAGTACGTGCATAATCTTCTTCAAACATAAAGTATGTGTAGTACTTGAAATATCTGGCATGGGGAACGACCCCAAATGGGTCTGTACGACGAACGCAATTTCCAACCCCCTTTGCGAGAGGTGCAATGGTCACCGCCGGCACGTTTCCGACAAAAACCTGCCAGTCGGAATCCATATTTTTATTCATGATTGTATTCACTCTAGACATCAACTCCGAGAAATCTTCATCAAAATGCTCTGGACTCCAGAGGTTGAAGTCAAGCCGCCGTGAGTGTGATAAGGAGCTATTGTAGTTTTGGGTCGGATCGTTCGTGGAATTAATCTCAAGATCAATTATCGTTCCCAATACATTATTGGATCCAAGCCAAAGTATTAGGTTTTCAACTCCTTTCGATTCATGCATAGCTGCATGATGGCGCTTCAGCCAGCCGAGCGCTGTCATTTTGTTTAGTTTCGGATCTCGAGATGGATTAAGCACATTCAAGGCAGTTCTGTACAGGCTTGCACTTGGCAACGCATATATGCCATCGTTGAAAAACCACCTTGTTTCCTCGTCAATTTTTTGATGGCATAAATTAGCGTCTATCAGCCACGCATCAGCCACATCGAACCCGCGAACGGCAATGTTGTGAAAGTAATCGAAACCGCTGGGGTCAGGTTCATCAGGCGCTCCTGGTCCTCTTTCATAGTAGTCTTCGGTCGCATCGAATATACGCCCCATTTTCTGCAAGGCCTTTGGCCACTCCAACAGTTCCAACTCCGGGCCGCAGAGATTCTCAATTTCACGGAGCAGGAGTTCCACGTTGATCGGCAATCCGCCCTTCGGCCAATTAGGAATTCGCCAGTCCTTGATTTGCATCGACTTCGCGATCAAGGATGGATAGGACAAGTCTGTTCTCGCTGCAGCCAGAGACATAAAGCCCTGCGAGAGGCTATCCCCGATTACGAACAGCTTCATCGTTTGGATTCCTGCACAGTTGGTAGCTTATGGGGTCATCAAGCAAGGAGATAAATCGGTTTCGGAACGATGGACCAATGAAGGTCCATCTGCAAGAGGTCCTAGAGAAATCGATTCATGGCCCGATCACTCCTGCCACCACGGTGACAGGAGGCCTGTGCTTCACTGGCGGTCCCTGAACTGCAAGCGAGGACGCAAGGCCCATGAAGAGAACTGCCGTGAATCCCTGGCCGTGGTCGCTGAATCTTGGCTACAACCAGGCCGAACTGCTTGTCGGGGCAAGCCGGCACCTGAATTGCGCAGGCCAGACCTCCGTCGACGCTGACGGGAACCCGCAGCACCAAGGAGACATGCGCAATCAGATCGCGCTTGCCCTGGACAACCTGGAAGCCGTCCTGAACGCTGCCGGCATGGGTCTTGCAAACGTTGTCCGGCTCAACGTCTACACCACCGACGTGGACGAAGCCATGAGGCACTTCGACGTCCTGGGGTCACGAATCGGGCGTGCCGGGGCTGCTCCTCCGATGACCCTTCTGGGCGTTGCCAGGCTTGCGTTGCCTCCGCTGATGTTCGAGCTGGAGGCCACGGCTGCCGACTGACCGCAGTTGCAGGGAGTTCCGGAAAGCTTCAGTACCTTTCGTTGAATGCCGTCAAGCATCCCGAAAAACGCGGAGCGGCTCCTTGACCGCAGTCATCGGCATCTCGCCCGATCCATGCCATGGACACGGAACGTGACTTGTCGCTTTCTGCGCCCTCGAATTCCGGGTCGTGAGCGAAACCCATGAGGCGTGCGGAAAGGTTGTTCAGGCTTGTCAACGAGATGCGGGCCCGCGGTGTCAGCCGGGCCAGCGACCTTGCCGAGCGTCTTGAAGTCAGCGTCAGCACGATCTACCGCGACATCGCGCACCTGCAGGCCTCCGGACTGCCGATCGATGGCGAGGCGGGCGTCGGCTACCTGCTGCGATCCGGCTTTGACCTGCCCAACGTGACGTTCACCAACGACCAGGTCGATGCGCTCGCCCTGGGCCTTTCCTTCGTGGAAAGGACGGGCGATCCGGCGCTTGCGGAAGCGGCCCGCGAAGCGCGCGCGAAAATCCAGGCGGGCATGCCTCGGCCGGAGGAACGCAGGCTCGCAGACGCGCCGTACTTCAGTCTTGCCGGCAGAACGGGCGCAATGCCGGACCTGACCTTGCTCCGCCGGGCGATCCGTCAGCGGCGGATCGCGCAGTTCGACTATCGGGACGGTAAAGGAAAACGAACCGGGCGTCGCGTGCGCCCTCTCGTGATCTGGAACCTGCCGGATGGCTGGATGCTCTCCGCGTGGTGCGAGCTCCGGCAGGATTTCCGCACGTTCCGGCTTGACCGCATGCAAGATCTCGCCCTGACGGGCGAGACGTTCGTGGAGGACGAGGCAACGGGCCTGCGCACCTTCATGGAACTGGAACGGTGCGAAGCGCGGAACCACTGACCGAAGCCGAAGCGGGTCCGTCACGCCGGATCCGCCGCCGATCGCGCCTTTCGCCAGGCAGGGCGGCTTCACGACGTTCAGGCCTTTGCATCGAAGCCGGGACCGGCATAGAGGGGAGCGATGGAGGAAACCGAGGCCGTCAAGGATGCCGCCGCGACGAAACCGGACGGGAACGCGAAGGACGCCGTTGAGGAACCGGACGCTGGCATGTCGGGGCGCGGCAGCCGCCCGACCGGAGCGTTCACCGAGGTCCGGGAAGGCATGGCAAGATTCCGTGCCGGCCAGATCGCACGCCTCGGCATCCGGGACGCTGGGGACCGCAGGATCCGCGATCGGCAGGGTGCCATGTTCGCCAATCCCTGGGCTGACTACGCGGACCGGCACGACCGGCCGGTGCGGGAGGCCGTGACCCGGTTCCAGCCCCTCCTCCTGCTGCTCGCCTCCCTTGCGGCAACGGCCGTCCTGCTCATGCTCCTGGGCGTGTTCGTGACGGCGGTCGACGTCGTATCCGTCCACGCGGTCACGCCCGGTGCAGAGTGATCCGGGCGTGGCGACCTGAAGGCCAGGACCGCAAGACGGCAGTCCCCGCTCATCATGGCGCGGGGCGGCCGCGCCCGGGAAGAATCCCCTTGGCATCCGCCGGATCCCGTGCTTCATGTCCGGAACGGGACGGCCTGGGGGCAGGCACGAGGCAGGAAAATGCAGGATACCGGACGACCTTCCGGCGGGGCGGATCTCCGCTGCGCCGCGCGCGCGACCCTTGAAAGCCCCCACGACAGGCTGGCGATTGCGCTGCGCTCCGACGCAACCGTCGGCGACATCCGGGACGCCAGGGCGCTCGGTCGGCTCCGAAGGGACCTGACGGCGATCCGCGAGGCTCCGCACGGCGAAACGCCCGAGCGCCCGGCCGCCGCGTTCTCCAACCCGTGGGCGGCCCTGGCCGACGGTCGCGAACGGCCCGTCCTGCAGGACGTCCTGGCCCGGCTCCTGCCCCTCGTGCTGCTTGCCGCCGCGCTCCTCGCAGCGGCGGGAATCCTCTCGCTTCTGGGCGGCATGGGCCCTGCGCTCGTCACGTCGCTCGACATCGGTCCCGGCCTCTCGGTCCTCCCTGGGGCGGACTGACCTGTTCGCAGCGTCCGCGCCCGCATAAGGGAAGATTCTCCTTGGCACGCGCGGGGTCCCGTGCTTCATTGCCGGAAAAAGACGGCCTGGGGGCAGGCATGAGGCAGGAAAATGCAGGACTCCGGACGACTTTCCGGCGGGGCGGATCTCCGCCGCGCCGTCAACGCGATCCGTGACAACCCCCACGACATGCTGGCGGAGGCGCTGCGCGCCGACGCCACGGTCCGCGAGATCCGTGACGCCCGGACGCTCGGCAGGCTCCGAAGCGACCTGGCCGCGTTCCGCGCCGACCAGGCCAGGCGTCTCGCCGCCCCGGACGAAGCTTCCGCCGCACGCCGCGAACGGCGGGGCGTCGCGTTCGCCGATCCCAGGGCGGCGGCGGCGGCCGGGCACGGCTGGCAGGAGTCCCTGTCCGCGCGCATTCCGATGCGGCTTCTTGCAGAGCTTGCGCTCTCCGGCGGCCTTTTCGTCGCGCTCGTCATGTTCTGGAACACGTTCGGACCCTCCTTCGTCGCGGCG
>JAJDVJ010000066.1 GCA_022826205.1 Silicimonas sp.
GCCAGAGAAGCGCCCGATCCAGAAGCTTGGACGGATCGCCAATCTCTCTCTTGAGTTCAATGTCGCTCGAAAGGGCTTCGGTCAACTTGCCAAGCGTCGTGCAGACCTGAATGTCCTTGCCGCGCGCGCCCCTTGGCGCAATGCGGATCAATGCGCCAAGAATGACCGCCGCACCCTGCCGGCGCAACTCGGCGGTTCGCGACAGCTTGTCCCAGTTTCGCAGCACGCGTACGGACAGGATCTCGCGGTTGACCTTGCGGACCTGCAAGCTGCCAACGCCTTCGTCATCGTCGCGTCCGTCCTGCGCGATCCCGCGAACCAGGCGTTCGACAATGTCGGGTCGAACGTTCGCATGTCCTGCATCTCTCAGTTCTTGCGAGGCGTGTCGCAGAAAGAGCTGCGAAGCTTCATGGGACGAAATGTCCGGAGCCGCCTCGCGCAGGTTCATGACGAGGTCAGCCTCAAGGCTCATGAACTCCGTCAACCGCCTCTCGGACGAATCGTCTACGCCCAGATGCACGAACACGGTGACCGACGTGTCGTTGGACGCGATCCCGAGCAACTCGAGATCGTTCAACGCGCCGCGCAGCCGGCCGGGCGACATCCCGGTCCGCCCGCAGAGCTCGTCGGTAGAGACTCCCGTGTCCGGCGCTGCCTCGATGAGGCACTGGACAAGTTTGTGAAGCGGCTCGCGACGATGCTTTAGGATGGATTCGTTGTCGTTGATCCGCTTGGTCGCTTCGTCGAGCGTGCGTATCTTGAGCGACGAAGGGAAAATCCGCACACGGTTCTCTTCGCGCTTCAGAAGTACCGCATCTTCTAGCCATGCCACCGCAATCTTGACGCGGTGATCATCGGTCAGCGTATCCCGAACAAGCTCATTGTCATCGTCTTCCCTGACGATCTCTCCCGGAGTCGCAATGACTTCGCCAGATCGTCTGGTGCGCTGGTCGAGTCTCCGGATTGCCTTCAAAATTGAGCTGATGTCACGCCGATCAAGACGAGACCGGGCCGAGAGACTGAACTGGCGCTCGATGTCGTCACCGCTGAAGAGCAGCACGCAGCGAGCGAAGTCGCCATCGCGACCCGCGCGACCAGCCTCCTGCAGGTAGTTTTCCAGCGATCCAGGAATGTCCGCATGAACGACAAGGCGAATGTCTGGCTTGTCGATTCCCATGCCGAAAGCATTCGTTGCGGCGACGACCCGAAGACTGCCGTCGCGGAACTGCTGCTGCACGTCGCGCTTTTCCTCGGGCTTGAGCCCGGCATGGTAGTGGGCGGCAGAGAATCCGCGGCCTCTCAGGAACTCTGCGACCTCCTCTGCGGACCTTCTGGTCGAACAATAGATGATCGCGCCGGACCTTCCCTGCTGCGGAAGCACGTCGTGGAGCACAGAGACGACATCGCCATGCTTGCGGAGCCTCTCGGTCTCCACGATCTCGAAATCAAGGTTGTGCCGCTTTGCGCCGCCATCGATCACCTGCAGTCCGATCCCAAGCTTTTCCTGGAAGTGCTCCGTGATGTCCTTGATCACGTCCGGCTTTGCCGTTGCGGTCAGGCAGATCAGCGGTGCGGGGCCGCTTTCGCCCGAGTATTCCTTGATGAAGCGGGCGGCATATCGGTAATCCGGCCTGAAATCATGCCCCCATTTCGAGACGCAGTGCGCCTCGTCAAACACCCAGTACCCGACTTCACGCTGATCGAGGATGGAGCGCACCGACGGGCTGCGCAGCTGTTCCGGTGAGATCAGCAGGATGGCCGCGTCGCCGAGCCTCACCTTGTCAAGCGCGTTCTGCCTCTCCGGCATCGACAGCATGCCGTTGACCGTAACGCATGCGGAAATGCCCTGCTGCCGGAGACCCTCCACCTGGTCGGCCATGAGTGCCACCAGGGGCGAGATCACGACCGTAAGTGCACCGGTTCGCTTGTACTGTGCGAGCGCCGGGAGCTGGTAGCAGATCGACTTGCCCGTGCCTGTCGGGAGGATTCCGAGGGTGGGCACCTTCGCCAGTGTGTTCGCTGCGACCATCTCCTGGAGGGATCGCCCGTTCGGCCCTGCCGGTTCCGGCCTGAATGCATCAAATCCGAACCAGGTCTTCAGTTGTCCGACTGGATCGCCATGTGATCGGCACCATTTGCAAGCGGGGTCGGCACACGGGGTGTCGCGGAGTTCCCGGACCAGTTCGCCAGCGCGCGGGAACTGATGACGCACCCAAGGCGGCATCACGGAATTCTCTTCAGCAACCATGATCCAGGACAGCGCATAGGCGAGTGGCCAGCCATCCTCTTCAACCTCCTCGATGACAGCTTTCGTCCGATACGTGCAGGCCCGTCCTCGCAGAAGCGCACGAATTGCATCCTTTGCGACTGGCGCATCCGGGCATGGTGCATTCCTGACCAACGCAAACACAGGATCGAACCCGCGGCCACCCCTGCCCCTTGTCGCCAGCCAGTGAAGGGCAAGAAGCAATTCGGAATCTTGCCGCTCGAACCCCTGAAATCTCTCAACCTGGTTTCGCAAGACATCGAGAACGAGCTCGGCATCGCAGAGGGGGTCACTGACGCGTTCGGCCTGCAATCGGCCATCGAGATAGTGCTTGACCAGGCGATGGTACGGGTTGCGCGGGAAGGCGAGCGGGTTCAGCCACAGCGTGTCGATCACCTTCTTGGAGAGAATCCGCAATCCAGGTCGTTTGTCCTTAAGATGGGGCAAGTCGAAGTGAATTAAGTTGTGCCCGAGCAGGAATTCGGCTCCGTCGGCATAGTGGTCAAGTTCGTCGAAAGCACGCGCGAGGGATCCGCGAGTGTAGACGAATGGCTTGGCCTTGCCTGGCCGAACGGCTGCAAAGCTCTTGATGCGGTGGCGACCTGGATCAACCTCGAGATCGATCGAGACGCATCTGGACAGAAACTCCGCCAACGCTATCGCTTTCGGTCGCAGCCCGTCTTCCAATTTGCACCATCAAGCGTGGCGTCTCCGCGCCATTCGCTTCCCGAATTCTCTCTTGTCATGCAATTCCTTCCCAATTTCACAGGGAAGCGCAACAACCCAGGCACTGGTGCGCACAGCCGCTGGAGGAGCAGACCGAATGTCTTCGAAGCCGGAAAAGTTCAGGGCGCAGGCTGAATGAAGTCGTGCGAACCAGCGAGCGCAACCCGACACAAGTCCAAAGAGACAACTGGCCTCATGGGAAATTGCATCACCAATCGGGACAAACATGCCGGTGCCATTGGCACCAGCCGGCAAATTCGCTTCGGGTTCCCTCGCATCTTGCGAGGCACCCTGACTTCACTGGCCGGTGACTTGCTCCGCCGAAACCTCGCCGATCACGCTTCTGGCATGTGCCAGAATCTCGCCGGCACCTTTCAGGTCGTCTTGTCCGTTGATGGAACCATGCCCTTCAAGGTCGCCGTCTGACCCGCCATCGCCCATGCAAAGCCACATCGACTTGTTCAGATGTTCTTCGGGAAGATGACCGGCGGCGGCGAGTCTCTCACATATGGTCGCGGCGGATTCCGTCGGCTCGCCGGGCGCGTCTTCGCAAGCCTTCGACAACGACCGAATCGCGCTTTCCGCAATGCCCGAGGCCTGTGCGGCTGCCTCTTCCGAAAATCCCCCGCCTTCCAGCAGCGTCGCCATTCGAAACTTGCGTTCTGCGGAATCCAGCAAGGTGCGCGCTTCGTCAAGACGCATCTTTGCCTGCTCCTGCTTCGGGTTGGGCCGATCCGTCTGGAACAGGATCTCCGCCGTACTCGACGTCAACTTGAGGAATCCGGAAGCCTCCAACTGGAGCATAGTTTCATAGGCTTCGCGACCGAGCGTTTTGACGGACATTCCTGCAGCGTCATCGCCGTATTCTCTGACATTGCCGTCATCATCCGGCTCAACGACAGCCAGCAGCGATTGCCGGCCGTCCTCAGCTTCCCGCACTTCCAGCATGACCAACCTGTCGCCATAGGCTTCCCGGAACCGATCGAGGATTTCAACTTCGGGTTTGGGTGTCCGCTCTTTTGGAACGACAGTCCCCATGACCTCTTCCAGGCGCTGGAGAAACGCCGCCCTTCCGGATGGCAAATCCAGGTTGCCGGTCTCGGTCTCACCGTCCAGAACGGCTCCGGCAACAGCCTTCTTCTGCTCAATGAGAAAGAGCATCCTGTGCTCGATAGAATTCTCGCTGACCAGGTTCGCGACGGTGACCGAACGCTTCTGGTGCTTTCGCCATGCGCGGGCGATCCTCTGTTCCAGCTTGGCGGGGTTCCAAGGCTGATCGAGGTTGATGACCGCATTGGCGACCTGCAGGTTCAGCCCGGTCCCGCCACTCTCCGATGAGAGGAAAATCCGGCAGTCGGGGTCTTCCTTGAACCTGTTTATTTCGGCCTTTCTCCGTTTCTGCGGCACTGAACCCGTATGCAGTGCATAGTCGATTCCGATGTCGCTCAGCAGCGATTGCACAAGCGACAGCATGCGGACCCACTCGGAAAATATGATCACTTTGCATTCGGAATCGCTCAACAGCTCGTCGAGTATGCGCTCCAACTCGTCGAGTTTCGGGCAGTCCTGCACTTTTTCGTCGAGTATGTAAGGCGTGTCACAAATCATGCGCATGCAGGCCAAGGCGAGCTGCAGCCGCTTGAACTCCGCTTCTGTCAGCGGACGCCTTTTTGCAATCGACGCGATTCTGGCAACCAGATAGGCGTAGTCATCGTAGCGCAGTTGCTGTTCCTTGGTCATCGGCACGAAATAGTTGTTGACCGTGCGGGCGGGCAGGTCGTCTTCCACCTCGACCTTGCGTCGTCTCATCATGTACGGCTTCACACGCTCGCCGAGCTCGTCCAGGTTCTTGTAACCGATCGCCCGACCCCGGTCGTCGAGACGGTAGTACTCGCGATTGAATCGAAACAGCGGTCCGAGGATCTTGGGATCCAGGAACTGGAGAATCGAGTAGATTTCGTCGATCCGGTTCTCGATCGGCGTGCCGGTAAGCACGAAGGCAAACCGGCTTTGAAGCTGCTTGACCGCGGTAGCAGTCTTCGTGCGCCAGTTCTTGATGCGCTGAGCCTCGTCGAGAATGATGATGTCGGGCTGGAGCAGATTCTGAAGATCTTCCCTGTCGATCAAAATTTGCTCATAGTTGGAGATTGTGAAGAATTCCGGGTTCCTGTAGGCATCGAGTCTCGCGGCGCGAGGCCCGAAGACGGGGCGATACGACAGGTTCGTCGCTGCCTCGATCTGCTCTGCCCATTCCGACTTGAGCGATGCCGGGCAGACAATTAGGGCGCGTTCGACCCCTTCGGTCCGTCGCAGGAGTTCACAGGCGGCCAGCGCCTGACAGGTCTTGCCCAGCCCCATTTCGTCCGCCAGCAGTGCGCGCTCCTTGAAAGCCAGGTGCATCATTCCCTCACGCTGGTAAGGAAACAGCGGAAAATTCAGCACTTCGAAGGATCTCTCACCCGTTTCAACCTCACAGAGAAAGGTCTCTCGCCTGCTTGCCAATCGCTTGCGTGCAAGCTGCCGATCCTTCCACCTTTCGAGCAACCTGGAGATCCTTACATGGTGCGGATGCTCTTCGGCACACCGTCTCAAACTTGCGAGGGACTCGTCGTCATGCCGTCGTTGAAACTCCTTGAGCCGGGTTTCCACTTCATTGCGGATGTCCGCAGGAAAGCCCCCGTCGGGAAGCAGCATAGCTGGTGCCGTGTCGTGCACGGACGGGATATACACTTCGATACGGGGAGACTGGCGGCTCGCAGCACCCGAACGCATCCGCCGTCCAGATGTGTTAATCAGGTTGAGCACGCCCTCGACATGCTTGCATGTACCAAGTTCGGCGACTTCAAAGTCACGGCAAGTGCAGGAATTCATCCGGCGCTTGAGGTGCCTGATCTCCACCTCGTAGCTGCTTCCGCTGCTAGACTGAACGCGAAACGACCCGAATGCGCGAAAATCCGGCTCCAATTCTTCGAACTCGGCAACTTCCGTAATCCCGCGCCAGCGCCGCCGCTCGATTTCCTCATCGTCCGTCGTGTTCCAGCCAAGAAACTCCGGTCGCTTCGGCCGCCGCGCCTTTCGGCCCTTCGTCGCCTTCTTTGCTGGCTTGGACATGTAATCGCCTACTCTTTTCCAAAGCGGATTGCTGACCCGAAGAGCGCGCGGCAGAGAGCTGGTCAAAATTTCGCACCAACGCTGCTCCTGTGACTGCATCCATGGCCTACCGGAACGCAATTCCTGCGGCAACACGCCATGTGCGCTGCAATTGTCGATGGCAGTGAAGGGCGTCAAAACTCCGGGGAAACGCCACCCAACAGAGTCTTTGCAGCTGCATTCAATGGCTGCCGCATGAACGAGCAACCAACGCAACATTCAGGCTTGAACAATCCGGGAACATCGCGTAGGCTCCGTCACGTGGATGGCAGCGACGCGTCTGTCAGGACGCGTGAAGGCCACGACGCAATCCATGCCGCACCGGATGCAAGGAGGACGCCATGAACGACATGAGCGGATGCCCGGAGAGCCTTGCAGGGCCCGGGTTCCCCTCGGGCCCGGGACCGGCCTCTGCTGTCGTTCCAGCAGCGCGAGGCGGCGGTCCTTGCCCGACTGCCGAGAGCGAACGCCGCTTCGACGGCCTCCGGACGGGCGCGTTGTCCGTGACGGTTGATCCGGAGTCGATTTCAGGCGACGAGGCCCTGTCGCCGTACTGGAACGCGCGCTGCGCGGAGAGGCAGTCCATGTGGTGGCTGCCGCACCGGACCGTGTCACGCGGCGAGGATGCCCGCTCATCAGGCATGTCATCGAACTTTCTGGAGGAAGCGTCGAGCTTCTGGAAGA
>JAJDVJ010000039.1 GCA_022826205.1 Silicimonas sp.
GGTGACGGAAGCGGATTGGCGCCTGTTCCCCACGCTTGTCCGTTTCGATCCGGTCTATTTCGGACACTTCAAATGCAATCTTCGCAGGATCGCGGACTATCCCAATCTATCCGGCTATGTCCGGGATCTCTACCAGCATCCAGGCGTCGCGGAGACGGTGGACATGTTGCACATCAAGAATCACTACTACGGCAGCCACGGAAAGATAAACCCGACCGGGATCGTCCCGATGGGACCGGATGTTGACTACACAACACCGCACAACCGTGACCGGCTCAGCTAAGGGACTCAGCCCTGATCGAACGAGGTGTTCCGGTCATCCGGCATGATCGGTTGGGAGGTGGAGCATTCCAGCCTGAAAGATCGCTCGACGGCACTGAGAGCTTTCGGTGCAAGCCCGGACCACAAATTGCCGCGCGCGACCCGGTCTTCTAAGTGAGCGTTTCGAGCGACCATTTCCGGGCTGAAATTGCCCGGCACTGCGACTGAGTTTCTTGAATGACGGTCGGCGGCAGCCGTGCGTCAAGGATCTCTGAGGCATGATCGGCACGGCTGAAATGTGCCCTGCCAATTGAAATCCGCCGACACCAGGTGTTCAACTTCAGGATGCCGGGGCTCTTCCGGGAATTCCGGCAGTACTCAACGAGGGGTATTCCAGTTTGGAACACGACGACGAATTCACGCTCCATGACCTGAAGGTCGAGGTCGTTCTGGATGGCCGGCAGCCGGTCTGCCGACACATCGAAGGCGAATTCTTCACCGTCGAGGGAGAGAACCTTGTCTTCGCCAAGGGGCAGAAGATATCGATGTATGCGCTGGCGGCGGTGCTGCCGCTCTTGCCTGCCAAGCAGCGTGAAACCGACCCGAACGACTGGATGTCAACGGACGCCGAGGTCGCCTGCCCGGATCCACATTGCGGCGGGCGGTTCCGGATCACGCGGATTGGCATGCGGCGGTTCTCCCACGCAGAGACGACCGGACTGCCGGAAGCGCGTTCGACGCCCTATTGGGAGAAGGGCGGTTAGGTGCTGACGATCGCTTCGGCCTCGATTTCGACCAGGTAGTCGCCGGCCAAATCGTCGACCGCGATCAAGGTGTTGGCAGGCTTCAATGTGCCGAAAACGCGACCGTGGGCGGCGCTGACGGCTTCGGTATCGGCAATGTCCGTGAGATAGATGCGGGTGCGCGCGATGTCTTCAACCGTTCCGCCGAGAGCGCTGACGGCGCCAATGATCTTGTCGATGACGTAGGTCGTCTGTGCGGCCGCATTGCCCGGCGCGACAACGCGGTCGGCCCCCGCCGTCGCCGTGGTCCCGGAAACCAGAATGCGCTCGCCGATGCGCCGGGCACGGCAGTAACCGGCAATGGATTCCCATTTGCTGCCTGACATCGAACGACGCACCTCGGGGCGTCCCGGCATCGTGTCTGTGTCATAGGCGGCAGCGATTGCGCCCAAGTGATGGCTCAGGTCACCGCTGGCGGTAAGGAAGGGGGGCGTTCGGTATTCGTCGCCACAATCGCCAGGGATCGGGGCGGTGCCGGCGAAGGCCCGGGCCAGGACGGCGCGGTCCTCGTCGTCTAGGGAAAATCCGAAGAGTTGCGCGTTGTCTGCGCGGTGATCGCTTTCGCCGGGTCGGACGCCGATGATGACTCCGGCGACATGGGAATGTTCCAGGACCCAGCGCGTCGCCACATTGGTCACCGAGACACCGTTCCTCGCTGCAATCTCTGCGGCGGCGGAGAGAACAGCTTGATAGGCCTCCCATCCGCCGGCGGCTTCGATGAAGCGACGATACTTCATCTTGCTCCAGTCGGGGATGTCCGTCGGCTCTGGCTGGCCCAGCCATCTCTCGGACAAGAACCCGCCGCAGACAGTGCCATATGCAAGCAGGTGCACGCCGTGGCGCGCGCAAGTCTCCGCCAGCGGCCCGGTGAAGCGGCGGTCCAGCAGCGAGCAGACGACCTGGTTTGTCCGGATCGGCACACCGTCGGCCAGCGCCAGATGCAGATGCGCCGCATCGAAATTGGTCACGCCGATCTCGCGGATCAGCCCCTCCTCGCGCAGCGTCGCGAGTTCATGCAGCGCGTCAAGCCAGGCCGGGTGCTCGAAGCTCCACCAGTGGAATTGCAGAAGGTCGACACGTGCGACCCCGAGCCGGTCCAGCCTCTCCTGCACCCCTGCACGCACGGTTTCCGGCGTCATCGGGCCGGGCACCGGACACCATTTAGTGAAGGCCAGTGCTTTGGGACGGCGCTGCAAAAGACGCGAGGCGATGATCTCGGCGCTGCCGTAATGATCCGCCATGTCGAACGTGTCAAAGCCGCTCTCGGCATAGTCGGCAAGGTGGTCGGCGGCCTTGTCCAGATCCAGATCTGTGCCGCCGCGCTCCATGTCCGCGACTTGCCAAAGGCCGGTCAAGATGCGGCTGATGGTCAATTCATCGGTCAGGCGGAACTCTTCAGGCGGAGCGATGGTCATGACCAGTTTCCAGCGCCGATTTGACGATGTCCAGTTCGACCCGATGAGTGGCGGTCAGGCTGTACCATCGCGCATCGTCCATTTCGGCGACGCGAAGGGCCGTCAAGGAAAGCCCGGCACCCTGGCCGTCGCCGAAGACGTGCTCGGACGTCACCCGCCCGAAGATGCGTGGTGAAAGGGTGTCGGGCGTCGCGCCCAAATGGTAGTCGATCAGCCGCTGCTCCTGATGGGCTTCGATCCGCACATAGATCATCGCACCGTCCTTGATCGAGGTTCCGCGCACCAGCCCCGCTTCGTCGATCTCCGTTTGCCAAGTGCCAAACGACCAGAGGCTCAAGTTCGCCGGATCCGCCATGAAGGCGAACACCTCGTCCGCAGAACGCTTGACACGAATGAAGGCCGTGTCGCAGCTCATGCGGGCGTGCCTGAACCGCGTATCGCCTCGACCTCAATCTCCACCCGTGCGCCAGGCACGACAAGCGGTGCGCAAACGGTGGTGTTTGCAGGACGGGCAAAGCCGATGCGGTGCTTCAGGACGGCCGCGATAACCGCGACGTCTTCGGGATCCGTCAAATAGACCCGCACCCGCACGATGTCGTGCAGGCCGGAACCTACCTCGACCAGTGCAGACTCGATGGTGTCGAGGGCCCTGGCGGCTTGCGCCTCCGCTTTCTCGGCCAACTCGCCGGTCGCGAAATCGACGCCAACGGTGCCTGATACGAAAATTCGGTCGTCCACCACGACGGCACGGGCATACCCGGCCATCTCTTCATAGACCGAACCGCTGAACACATGGCTGCGCTTGCCAGCCATCGCGCCCTCCCAAATCAGGGAAAGGGGGCGCCGCGACGCCCCCCTAAACATACCGACTGGTTATTCGTCGAGCATCTTGATCAGCTCGGCGACCTCCGCAGTGCTCAAGTAGCCGGTTTCGACATTCTCGTCACCGTCGAGCCTCCACGTCATCTTCGGCGCTTGCACATCGCCATTCGCATCGAATGCCAAGGCACCCGTGGCACCAACGTAGCGGATCGTCTTGCCTTCGGCCAGGAGCTCCTTGGCGCGCGCGATGCCCTCCGGGCCGGGATAGACTTCGACCCCGTCGGGCGAAGTGACAAGGCGAATATTGTCGCGGATGTTCTCGCCAGTGATTTCGCCGGCAGCCTCCATTGCCAAGAGAACCACCGTCACAGCATCATAGACGGAATGCAGGCCGGGACCGTTCGGCGGGCTGTCAAACCTTGCCTCGAACATCTCGTTGAACGAATCGACCGAGGGCAGGCGCGGCTGGGCGCTGTCGTAACCCTGCAGGTTCTGCAGGAATTTCGAGCCCACGGCCTGGAAGTAGTCGTCCGAACGCAGCGAGTTGTTCACGATCAGGTTGTCGGTGCCGCCAAGGGCCAGCCATTCGCGCGTGATCGTGGCGCCGTCTACCGGGAAAGCCACGAGGTAGAGCGAATCCGGATTGCCCTCCAAAGCCTTGGTGACTTCCGCGCGATAGCTTTGCTGGCTCTCGTTATAGGCCACCATCGAGGTGATCGAACCACCTAGCTTGGCGATGTCCTGCTCGAACCGCTTGGCCAACCCGACGCCGAAATCGGTGTTGACGTAGATGACGGCGGTATTCTTGAAGCCGCTGTCAACAGTCAGCTTTGCACCAATGGCCGACTGGCTGCGATTTGTAGCATAGGTGCGGAACCAATAGCCCTCCGTCTTGCCCTCTTCGGCGAGTGCCGTGAAGCTCTCGGACGAAGAGCAGCAGGACATTTGCACGACCTTGGATGGCACGGCGACCGACGTCAGGACTGGCAGGCTGACGCCCGAGGACACCGCGCCGATCAGCACCTGCACGCCGTCAAGGTCGACGAGGCTCTTCGCAGCATCCACGCCAACGGCCGACTGGCCTTGCGTGTCGCGCAGCACGTATTCCACCGGGCAGCCCAGCACGCCGCCGGCCTCGTTGAATTGTTCGACCGCGAAGAGACCAGTCTCAGCGATCCGTTCGCCCACCTGGCCCATAGGCCCGCTGACCGGCAGGATTGCGCCGAGCTTGATCGGGCAGTCCGCAGCGTGAGCCGTGGAGCCAACCCCTATGAGTGTGGCAGCAATGGCCGCCAATCCGAATTTGTGCAACATTCGCACCTCCATGTGTATGAGCCGGGCATTGGCACCGGCTCGATGTGCCCCTTGGGCGACTTCATTTCTTGGCGCCGCCGATCAAACCCCGTCTTCGCGGCTTTGTCCACCACTACGACCTTGCATGGCGCGAAACGTGCAGTTCTTCCCCGATCAGGCCGCGCGGGCGGATCAGAAGCATAGCGACCAGGATCAGGCCAATCAATACGGCTTGCATTGCGCCGCCTTGGGCCTGGATCTCTGACGGCACCACACGCGATATGACGAAGCCGCTCATGGTCCAGACGCCCCAGACGATCAGTGCGCCCAATAGCGCCCCGCGGTTGTTGGCGCTGCCACCGACGATCAGCATGGTCCAGATCTGAAACGTCAAGATCGGCAGGAAGTCCCATGGGCTTACGTAGCCGATGAAGGAGACGTAAAGGGCACCCGAGAGTCCCATGATCATGCAACCGAGCACAAAGGCCTCAAGGCGCACCCGCTCCGGCGATTTGCCCAGGCTTGCGGCGGCGACATCGTCCTCTCGGACCGCTTTCAGCATACGGCCCCACGGCGACTTCACGATCCTCTCCAGGGCAGCGAAGGTCAGCCCGACAACGACAACGACAACGAGCAGATAGAGCGCGTTCTGTGCCAACGGTCCGTCGGCCCAAGCCTTGGACGGGTTCGGAATGCCAATCAGGCCGAGTGTGCCGCCCGTAAGGTACTCCCAGTTTAGGCAGACGAGTTGAATTGTCACCGCGATCCCAAAGGTGGCGACAGCGAGGTATTCGTGCCTGAGCTTCAACGTGGCAAGGCCCACGATGACCGCACCTATGCCGGACGCGATCATCGCTCCAATCAGCCCCACGACAAAAGGCAGTTCGAATCCGCCAAAGACCGCGTCCCTTGCCGGGCCCGTCAGGATTGCCATCGTGTAGGCGCCGATCGCGGTGAATCCGGCGACACCCGCGTTGAAGAGCCCGGTGAATCCCCATTGCAGGTTGAGCCCGAGCACGGCGACTCCGAAGATCAACGACAGGATCAGGAAAAAGACGATGTAGGAGACCAGCCCGATCATGTGGAACGTTCTCCGAAAATGCCCTCGGGCCGGAAATAGAGGATCGCAAGAATCAGCAGGAACGGAACCGCAGGCTTGTAGGTCGTGGGGATGATCATCACCGAGAGGTTTTCCGACAGTCCGACGATGAGCCCGCCCAGCACCGCGCCGTACAGGCTTCCCGTACCGCCAAGGATCGCGGCGGCGAAGAGCGGCAGTATCAGGCTAAATCCAAGCTCCGGCCGTAGCTGCACGGTCATGCCGTAAAGCACTCCGCCGACCGCCGCGCCGGAAGCGCCAATCACCCAGACCCAAGTGATGATCCGGTCGACATTGACACCGCTTGCCCGAGCGAGGTCCGGGCTTTCGGCAACTCCGCGCATGGCAATGCCTGTGCGCGAGCGGGTCATGAAGAGGTGCAGCGCGATGACCACGACCACGGTCAGGCCCAGCAGGAACACCTGATCGGGCAACACGCGGACATTGCCGGGCAGGAGAATGGCGAACTGCAGCTCCCGGGAATAGTAAATCGGATCGGAACCCCAGATCAGAACCACCAGGTGCCGCAGGATCAGCGCCACGCCGAAGCTGGCAAAGACCATAGTCATGTGCCCCGCGGCACGGCTGAGCCGCGCGAAAACGAAGCGATGCAGCAGGAGCGCGACGATTGCGGTGGCGACACAGGCGCAGAGCATCGCGAGAAGAAGTCCCGGCCCGAATGAGAACGGTCCGATGGTCTGGTCGAAGAACCCGCCGAAACTGGAAAAGAACGCCACGAAGACAAGAGCGCTGTATGCGCCCCAGGTGAGCAACTCGGAATGCGAGAAATTTGCAAAGCGCAGCATCTTCATCGTGAAACTCAGGCCAATCGCGCCCAGTGCGACGATGGCGCCGCTCAGAATGCCGTCCGCGATGTGCTGCAGGATCATCCCGCGCCCTCCGTGCTTGCGGCATCGCGCCTGAATCCAAGGAAGATCTCGCCGATCCCCTCGTCCGCCAGCAGGTCGGCAGCCGGCCCCTCGATCCGGTTTCGCCCCTCGGCCAGAACATAACCCCGATCCGACACGCGCAACGCCGCCTTTGCGTTCTGCTCGACCATCACCACCGCGGCCCCATCCTCGGCAAGGCCGCGCACCACGTCGAAGAGCTCGCCTGCGGCCTTCGGCGAGAGGCTCGCGGTCGGCTCGTCCAAGAGCATCAGCCTCGGCTTGGTCAACAGTGCGCGGGCGACGGCAAGGATCTGCCGCTGGCCGCCGGAAAGGAAGCCTGCCTTGTCTCGCAACCTGTCCTTCAGGATCGGATAGAGGGCGCAGATTTCCTCGATCCGCTGCAGTGCCGCGGCCTTGGCCAGCGGCGCGCCGCCCATCACGAGATTTTCGCGAACGGTCAAAGTTGCAAAGACATTCCCGGTCTGAGGAACGTAGCCCACGCCCTCGGCAGCCAGCTTGTGAGCCGCAACGCCGGTGATGTCGTGACCGTCAAGTCGAACATTGCCGGACGACGCTCGCACCAGCCCTGCGATCGCCTTGACCAGGGTCGATTTCCCGGCACCGTTCGGGCCGATGATCGACACGACTTCGCCCGCATCCACATGGATTGAGACCCCGTGGAGAATTGGCAGGTCGGGCGCGTAGCCTGCGATCACGTCCTTGGCCTCCAGCACATGCGGCGCGTTCACGGCAGATCCCCCAGATAGGCATCCAGTACGGCAGGGTCGCGGCGCGCGCCTGCCGCATCGCCTTCGTAAAGCAGGCGTCCCTGCGCCATCACGAAGATCGGGTTGCAGATCGACATGACCACGTCCATGTTGTGCTCAATTATCAGGAATGTGTAGCCGCGCTGGTTCAGCGCCTTGATCTGGTCAACCAGCGTCAGCATCAATGACGGGTTTACTCCGGCAGCGGGTTCGTCGAGAAGTATGATCTTCGGATCGGCCATGAGAACGCGCGCAAGCTCCAGCAGTTTCAACTGACCGCCAGACAGCGTGCTGGCCTGATCGTTGCGCACGCTGGTCAGCTTGCAGAAGTCAATGATCTCGTCGGCCCGCGTGCGGGCCGCGCGTTCTTCCCGCGCCACCGTTCCGGACCGCAGCCAGTTGTTCCAGAACCGCTCACCCGACTGTCCGAGCGGAACCAGCATGACGTTCTCAAGAACTGACATTTCGGGAAACGGACGCGGGATCTGGAACGTGCGAGACAGGCCCTCGGCGAAGATCCGGTGCGGCGGACGGTTCTGAATCGGCACTGCATCCAGAAGCACCTCGCCGGCATCTGGCCTCATCAGGCCAGCCATGGTGTTGAAAAGCGTCGTCTTGCCGGCGCCGTTCGGCCCGATCAGCCCGCCTATCACGCCGCGCGGCAGGTTGAAAGAGATCGCGTCGACCGCCGTGAAGCCCCCGAATCGCTTGGTGACGCCACGCAGTTGCAAGAGCGTGTCCGCAGCCACGGTCAGGCGACCTCGCCCTGACGGGCTTTGCTGGCCAACCGATTGTCACCCTTGTTGAGATTGTATTTCATGATCAGCCCGTGTCGCCCCGTAACGTCACGCTCCAGCCCGTAGACCGCACCCTGCGGACCGGTCGACCGATCTCGGACCGCCTCGATCTCGCTACGATCCCGGTCCGTCAATTCGACTTTGAAGGCGTGGAGAGTCTGAGTCAGTCGGTCGGCATAGCGCGCACCGACGATTGTCGCTGCGACATCGGGGCTGTCCAGCGTGGCGCGGAGCGCGATGGCGGAGATGTCTGAACCATGTCGGTCGGCCACCGTGCGCAGCGACGCCAGCAGATCCTGAAACAGCGCCCAGCCGCCGAACTCCTCGATGATCAGTCGGTACTTGACCAGGCTGCGGTTCTCGAAGTCGAATCCGGGATCGGGCCTGCCGAGCCAAGCATCGTTCAGGAACCCGCCAGCGAGAACGCCGTAGGCGAAAATGCTGACCCTTCTGTTTCTTGCGAGCGCGGCGAAGTTTCCCGAGGCGCGGCGGTCGAGCAATGAATACTGCACTTGGGCCGACGCGATGTCAGTCGTGTCGCACAACTCCGTCAGATGCTCGGCGTCGAAGTTGGTCACTCCGATCAGGTCGATCTTGCCCTTGTCGCGCAGGGCGCTGAGGTGCCCCATCGCTTCGACATGACCCGGCACGGCATAGTCCCACCAATGGAATTGCACCAGATCCAGCCGATCCAGCCCCAACCGAAGCAGCGAGCGGTCTATCCCCGCTTCGACATCATCGAACGTGAGCCTTGCCAGGCTGTCCCGATCAGGCACGTATTTCGTGTGGATCTTGACGTTGTCCAGCGCAACCCGCCCGCGGGATCGGATGAGTTCGGCGCGAAACCGGCCGATCTTTTCCTCGACGCCGGCATAGATGTCGGCGCAATCGAAGGTGGTGACGCCGGCATCGACAAATCGGACCATGTCGGCAATCGCCTGATCCGCATTCACCGCGCCATGGTCGCCGGCAAGCTGCCAGCCACCCTTGATGATCGTCGAGACGAAATAGGC
>JAJDVJ010000002.1 GCA_022826205.1 Silicimonas sp.
ACCGTCACCTCGCGAAGGTCGATGGAGGAATCCGGGGGCGGAAGAATCACAATGGCCGGCAGGTTGCCACATCGAAAACGGAATGGCCAGCCCCAAAATCACCGCGTGACGATCACCGGACCGACAAAAAAATAGCCCTGGCCAGCATTACCGTAGACTTGAATGTCATCTGATTTTCGCGCTGAAAGCCCCGGCGTTCCGGCCAGGGAGGAAAGCGCGCCCCCTTTGCTGTTTGAGTGAGTATGGGACAGGCGGCGGCTGCCGCCTGCCCGAGGACGGGTCACACCCCGCCAAGGAAGGAGAACATTGCGGCTTGCGCCTCTCCCGGGGTCGCCAATGCTCCCACGGTGACGCCAGCCGAAACCGGGCTGCCGTCGCACAAACTGACCCCCCGCGCTGCGGCGATCCGCCCCGTTTCGTGCTAGACTCGGCGTATCCACCAGCGAATCTTCAAGAGCCTGGCGCTTAGGAAGCACGTCAGGATCGGCCTTAGGCGAATGGTTCAGGGTGGATTGAATCGCAGTCCCCTTTCCTGTGCCGGTCAGCATGGGCCTTCGGGATTTTCGCCCCTCAAGTCTCTCCCTGCAGGGAGAGGTCGCTGACCTGTTCCTCCACTGTTGATCTGGAACCACTTCTGCATTGAAGCCCGCCAATCCCGCGGTGCCCCAATTGCGGGCCCGGGCCTGTCGCCCGCCCGGATATCGACCCTCAACGCTCATATTCCATCACCAGGACTCGCGTCGTGTCGGGCATGTCCTGCACAGCCAGTTCGACTTTGTTTGCAAAGGCAGAATCCACGCTCTCGAAGAACGCGACCTGGCTGTTGCCGAGCGGGCTGCCGACATCTCCCATATGCGCAACCCGGATGCCGTCGAGATCGAAACGGTACATGCCGCTCCGCCCTGGAACCTCATGTTCAGGATGCTGGTCCCGCCCGACCGCCTCGATGGCGCTGGCCGCAAGTCCGGCCACCTGCCCGTCTCCGCCGTTCAACGAGAATTCGAGGGCGTCGAGCACGGCAGGTTCGCCCGGGTTCAGGCGGAAGGCAGCGTGGCCATACCATTTCAATTTCACTTGACCACCTCAATTCGCTCCATGGTTTCTGGGCGTGTCTGTCTTCGTGATGTCGTCGTTGTCGGGGCGCGGGTGCACCGTCCAGTCCGCCGCAGACCCGCGGCACAGGATCGCTTCCACGCCCTCGGCCCAGTCCGGGTCGGTTATTCGCACCGAAGGCGGGCAATAGCGCATGGTCAGCCCGCAACGCCGGCGAGACGATGCATTGGGCAAGCTCCCGTGAACCAGCATGTCGGCATGCAGCGAAATCTGGCCGGCCCGCAGCGCATTCGTGAATGGCTGGCCCATGTCTCCGGCTCCTTCGGTCTCTATGTGAAAAACCGTTTCCCCCCGGGCCTCCCCGACCTTCAGCGCACCCCTGTCATGGCTGCCAGGGATGAACCGCATCGCCGCGTTCTCATCGTCCGCGTCGTCAACGGCAAGCCAGACCGTAACGGTGCGCGCGGGGCTGAGCGACCAGAACGAGGCATCCTGATGCCAGGGAACGCGCCTCGGGTCGTGGGGCTTCTTCGACAGTATCGCCGTCGCCCAGCAGAGAATGTCAGGTCCGATGATGTCCTCTACGTGGTCAAGAATTCGTGCATCGGTGACGATGTCCCACAGCCCGGCGAGGCGCGCCTGGTAGCAGTTTATTCCGTAGGCGCCATCCTCGCCCATGTCCGCCATCAGGCGGTCGACATATGTCCGGATGCGCCGGATTTCGTCCTGCCTGAAAATGTCGAACGGCTGCACGAAGCCAAGGTGATTGTACTGATCGACCTGCGCAGGGCTGAGTCGCGCGGGCGCGTCGTTTGCCACCGGACGAAACGACAGATCCTGGGGTTCTGCTTCCTGCAACATGGACATGGTCATCCTTCAGACGGAGGTTTGCGCATTCCACGGCCCGTGCGGAGTCTGCTAGTTGACTATTTTTTGTTCTTTCTTGACTTTTTTGCCTTTTAGCGCGCCTTACGTTGTGGAATATCGGCATTCATGGAAACCCGTCGCTTCCTTATCGCCGACAGCCTGTCGGACGGCGCAGCCTATGACTTCACGTGGAGCTCGCTTGACACCGCCCCGGCCCGATTTGCCCACACGCATGACTACTACGAGCTCTGCCTGATCGAGAGGGGGGCCGCTTGGCACTGGGTCAACGGCGAAACGGCACTCCTGAACGAGGGTGCACTCCTGTTCATTCGTCCCGATGACCGCCACTGGTTTCGCGCAAGGCGGCGTACCGGGTGCAGGATCATCAACGTGATGTTCCGAACTGACAGCGCAGACCATCTGGTGGAACGCTACGGGGATGACCTGGCCGGTCGCTACTTCTGGACGGACAGCGCATTGCCTGAAATGCACCAGCTGCACGGTCCTCGAATGGAGCGCGCCATCAACACGGCGCTGGAACTGCAGACCGCGAGACGCAGCCTCGCCCGGATCGAAGACTTCCTGATCGCGATGATGACCCGGGTCGTGGACTATGCGGTCACGGGCCACGCGGCCATGCCGCCATGGCTCGCGACGGCTTGCCAGGCTGCGCAACGCCCCGAAGTGTTCCGCCGTGGCGCAGCCGGGTTCGTTACCGCTGCCGGGCGCGGGCACGAGCACGTCTGCCGGATGGCCAAGCGTCATCTTGGAATCACGCCGTCCGTCTACGTCAACAGGATCCGGATGCAGTACGCCGCTATGGCCCTCGGCTCCAGCGATCAGTCAATTTCCGACATTGCGCTTGATTGCGGGATTGAGAACATGAGCCATTTCTACAAGCTCTTCCGAGCGCACTACGGCGTGACACCGCGTGCCTACAGAACGGTTCATGCACGAAACCCAGTCCAACCGACCGGCGGCACGTCACTGACCCGGAACCTGCGACAACCGTGATGACATGGTACGCCTTTGTGACGCGCGTTCAGTCAACCAGCTTCATCGTTATCAGCGTGATGTCGTCGGCCTGCGGCGCGTCCCCGGCAAACTCGTCGATTTCCTCAAGAATGCGTTCCGACACGGCCGCGCAATCAGGACTCTCGGCCTCGCCAATCACCTTGCCAAAAATCTCCATTGACTTGTCCCGGCCCAGTATCTCGCCTTCCTTTGTCTGTGCCTCGTCGAATCCGTCGCTGTGCAAGAGAAGGCTCTCCCCGGGTCCTAAGGTGAGATGATGCAGCGACCAGTCCACGTCCGGGAGGACACCGAGCACGAGATTGGGCGGTCGCATCTCCAGCCTGACCTTCCCGTCAGCACCAGCGATCATTGGCGGACAGTGACCCGCATTGACGAAGGCGACCTCACCCGTTCGCGGCGTGATAAAGGCAACGATTGCGGTAAGGAACATCTCTTCGGGGTTGCGTTGGCAGAGCGCGTTGTTCGCCGCCTGAATCTGCTCGGGCAGGTTCTCAGGCGTTTGGCAGTGCGACCGCAGAACAACACTTGCCTGCGCGGCAAAGAGCGCCGCGGCGATGCCCTTTCCGGACACGTCCGCGATCACAGCCGCAATGCGACCTTCGTCCACCTGGAACGCATCAAAAAAATCGCCTCCGACATCCTGGGCAGCACGCATCCGTCCGCTGAAGTCGAGGCCGGGATGCAGGTCAAAATCCTCCGGAAGCAGCGATTGCTGGATTCGCCTTGCGCTCTCGAGCTGCTCCTGCACGGCGATCAAGGCGTTGCGGGCGTCGATGCTGGCACGAAACCGCTCCACCGTGTCAAGAAGCGTATCAATTTCCGCAACCGAGCGCTGGACGAGACTAGTCGAGCTCGAACTGTCAGATTTCTGGCCTTGCCTGGCGACATTATGGTACGCAAATCGTTCAGGCACGCCTTCGACGTCACTCTCAGGCTCCGGGGGTGGCTCAACGTTGCGCATGCGCAAGCCGGTTTCGCCACGCGCCATGGCGTCGAGCAGATACACCACTGCCCCCAAGGGCCGGAAGCCGAGGCGAAGTGCCCGCGCAAGCAATCCAAGCGAAAGAAGAACGATGACCAGCACCGACGAGAGCGCCAACGTGGCCAGCACTTCCTCGCGCTCCAGAGCATCGGAGATGTCCCTCAGGAGAACGAGTTCGCCGGAGAAGTTCCCCTCTTCGTCCCTGAGCGGCAGGGTCGCCACGTCGAATCGTCTGCCATCCTGGCTGGACAGAATCTGGAGCCGCGCCTGTCCATCGGGTTTCGGAAGGGTGGATTCGAAAGCCGGCAAGTCTCCCGAAAGCCTGAACAGCCCGCCGACAGGCTGCGCAAACGCCAGACCGATCAGATCCGGAAAAAAGAAAGAGATCCCGTTGCTGATTTCGAGAAGCGCCACGACCTGCGCCACGACAACGTCGCCGCGCCGCACCGGAGCGTAATGCACCAGGAACGGGGAGCCGCTTGGAGAGACGATGATGCGGTTTCGGATGGCATCTGTGGTTGTTTCCTGGGCCGCGCTCGATTCAACAAGACCAGCCTCGTCTCCCAACGTGGCCAGAATCTGCCCCGAGGCGGAAAGCACGGCGAGTGCAGGCCGCGCGAGCAACGTGTTCCTGGCGCGCTCGAGCACCCGGTTGAGTTCATCCGAGGCACCATTGTTCAGCACCGAGTCAATCTCGGGGTCTAGGACAACCATCCGGGCAACGTCCCTCAATCGCCCGCGATAGAGGGCCAGCATCGTGTCCAGCAAGCCCGACTGAACCTCGATCGAAGCTGATTCGTATCTCCGACTCACCAAGTCATAGCGGAATTCCGCGTAGGCGATGATGATTCCCGAAACCGCCACAAGAGCCGCCGCGGCAATCATGGTGATTCCGCGCCGTAGGCTTCGCCCCTTCCGGGTTCCGTGCTTTGTGGAGCTTGCCGTCATCTCTCCGAACCATCGACTCCCGAGACGCTACCCGGATCCCGCCACGTAGCACAGGGCGTTGGACTCGCCCCGTTCCAAGCTCACACCGACATAGCCGTCTGCCAGCAAAGCCCCATGGTCTGCGACGCTTCCTGAAACTGGCAGTGCCAACTTGCAATACGGGCCCGGCATCGCCCTTTGTTCAAAATCATGCCGAAGCAGAAATCGAGGATGTCCGTCAAGCATGTCCTTCAATCCGAATGCGCGGAACCCGGCAGCCAACAGGTTGCCGAGGGAAATCCGATTGTAGGGCGATACCGTGCATTGCAAGGAAGCAAATCCGGCCTCGCGAAAGATGTCCATACGGATCCGAATCAACCTGCCGTGCCAGCCCTGGGCACGCGCCTCGGGGCCGAGCACGGTGCCAAAGAGGAGACCCGGTGCCTGACTGTACGACCCGTCAAGGAAAGGCGGATGGTCGCTGTTTGCCTGCATCGCGTTGCTGTATCCGAGTATCTTGCCGTCTGACACCGGAAGAAGCACGATCCCGTCCCGGACGAAATTGGCCAAGAATGCCTCGGACATGCGCAGGAACAGGCCCTCTCGTTTCGTCTGGCTCGCCGCCCAGTCGATGATTTCGACCAGCGATGGAATGTCCTCCATCGAGGCAAGCCGCAGGCTGGTGCCGGCTGGTATGTCACGGTCCGGCTGGTCCAGGCAGATTTCGGCGACATCGCGCAGCCTGCCCCTCCCCACGTTTTTTCCTGGGCCCGCTGGGAGGGGGGTCACGGTCATTGGCCAATTATTTCCGCATAATCGAGAAGCGAAAGATTGGGCAAGATGTTAAGAGACTGCGCGACGTCCGCCCGGATCTGGTACGAGAACTCCGGCATCACCTCGACGGGGATGTCCGACACGGCTTCCTCGCCGCAAAGTATTTGCTCCGCCTTCTGGGCCGTGAAGCGCCCGACCTTCCGGTAGGGCGCCACCAGTCCGTACAGGGCATCCGACGAGGCAAGCATCCGCTCGGTCGAGGCAAAGGAGGGGAGCCGCTTCGCGTTTGCCAGGCCGGTGATGTACTTCGCGTGCTCCCCGATGAAGCTGTCAGGTCCCAGATAGAGGAATTGCGGACCGCCGTCCGCCGCCTCGTCAATCAGCTCCGGCAGGGCATCCCGGCTGGGATTGCCCTCGGAATCCAGCGGCACCGGAAACTCGTCGACCCGGATTCCTTCACGATCTCCAAGAGCAACGAGCTGTTCGACTGCCAGCACCGAATTCGACTCCGTTGGGGTGAAAATGACCGCGATGCGGTCCACCGGCATGTAGGCCATCATCGCGCTGACCTGAGTCTCCACCGGCACGATGTGACTGACGCCGGTGACGTTCCTGCCCGTCGGTCCGAACTCCTCGATGATGCGAGAGCGAACGGGCTGCGACACCATCGTGAACAGGACCGGCCGGTCGAGAATCATGGGCGGATAGTCGTCCGGACCTTCAGCCAGTTCCGGATCCCGGCCGGCAATGCCGAGAGTGACTGACGTTCCCCAAGTGTACACGAGATCGGGCTCGACGCGCCGGATCTCCTCGATGATGGACGGAAGATTGCTCACGTCCCGGTCAAGCGACCGGATCGTGATGTCGATCGGACAGTCGGCTTCGTCGAAATGTGCGCGAAAGCCCTCCTCGACTTCGGTTTCGCCACGCCACAGAACCATGAATACGGACTTGCCCGCCGCATCAGCCCGCAGGCGTGCGGGCATCGAACCGGCCGCTCCGAAGGCCAGTGACCCGGCAAGCAGTTCACGTCTCGAAAAGCAAGGCACGAATCGCATCTCCCTCTTCCTGATCCCCGAAAGCAAGATACCAGCTCAATCCGCAGGCCATCAGCAGCACGGCTGCAATGCCCATCAACATTAGCGCCTCCTCAGGTGTCGACGCCAGCAGCAAGCCGCTCGCGACCAACGGGCCGACAAGCGAGCCCAAGCGCTCGATGAAACGAAAGACGCCAAGTACCGCGCCCGCGCTGGTGCTAGGGCCTCTCGTCTCGGACACATGCATGAGATAGCTGATCTGAGCCGGGATGGACAAGGTCTGGCCGACACCAAATAGCAACGTGGCGACCATGAGCACGATCAATCCTCCGTGGCCGAGCGTGTGCAGTGTGTGAGGCAGGACGAGCCCTATCCCCGCGACACCGCAGCCGACAGCCACCCAAAGATGGAACTTTCGCCAGCGGTCGGCGAGCGGCGACACAATCGGTGCCAGCAGCAGGATGGCGATGCCATAGGCCATGAGCACCCGGGCGCTGTCCGCGACGCTGCCTCCGGACCCGATGACGGCAAGCGGCATCAGGAGGAACAGGCCCCCGGTCAGGAGCGCCTTGGCGGGAATCGCGAAACAGATCATGGCGACCATGAATCTCGGGTTCAACAGGACTGTCCGGAAAGCGTCCCACTGCACGCCGGACAACTGTCGCGCGACTTGGGTTCCGGCCTTTCCCTCGGCAACGTCCTCCGGCGTGGCCGTCGCATCCGTCAGGTCCGGCACCAAACGCGAGATGACGAGCATGCAAAGCAATGCCGAAATCGCTGCGACGGCGGTGGCCGCCACCAGTGCGGAGGCCAGGCCAAGCCTGTCCGCCAGCACGCCACCTAAGGCCGGGCCGCAGATTTCGGCGGAAACGACCACGGCAAAGAACACTGAAAACCCGGAGCTTCGGCGATCACGCTTTGCATGCTGGCTGATGTAGATCTGTGCCGCCGCATAGACCAGCCCGTAGCCGAATCCCGTAATCGATCTCGAAAGCAGGATGCTGGCAAAGCCTTGTGCGGCGAGATGGCCCGCTATGCCAGCGGCACTAAGGACGGCGCCCCAGAAGAATATGCGCCGGGCACCGAAACGTTCCGCAAGAACCGAGCCGACAAGCACCGAGATCAGAGACGCCGCCATGAAACCGGCCATTATCTGGCCGATCCGCAAACCCGGGTCGCTGTCGGGCGGCGCAAACTGACCGAGAAACTGCGGCAGGATCGGTCGCAGGATGGCCTCCGAGAGGAAGAACATGAACAGGGGCAGGCGAATGTAAGAGACAGCCGGAGACCGAATCGGTCTGGGGCCTTCGGCACCTGGCAGAAGCAGCCCAATCTCGCCCGCGCGGGTCTTGGCGACGTCAACGCCCCGCCAGATCACTTCGTTGATCCGACGAACCAGCTTCTGCATGCCGCCGCCCCACAGGGACGCAGGCACGAAACGCAGATCCTTGACCAGCAGCCTGGCCGTGAGGAATTCGATCATCCAGAGAGGGCGGATGATCACGGCGGCGTAAATCAGGATCAGGAACTCAATGGCCACAAGGGCGACCGCAATCACGACAGTGACGATGTCAAACCAGATGTCACGCGTCAGTGCATCGATCACTTCGATATTGACACCTGCATGCAGGAAGCCATCGGGACTGTCGGGGTCTCTCCCGAGCGGCAGGCTGGACAACAGCAGATTGCCCACCCGGCGACCGGACATCTCGATGGGAGAAAAGAGCGGCCTGCCCGTGACCCTCTCCCATGTGCCAAATAGCCGTTCGGCCATCGCCATCGGAGCCGGATCGGTCAGCTTGGAAAGTGTATCGGCAACGCTGTCCGGATCATTTGCGGAAAGGTAGAGAATCTCCCCGTCCGGATCCGTCAACGCCAGAAACTCCATGCCTGCCGAAAAGGACCGGGTTGCGTCAAGCGTCTCTTCGACTCCACGCAGAGAATCCACGCCGCCGGAGAACGCAATTGCGAGATTGAGCCGGCGCTGGAGACTCAGACCAGAATTGATCGTCTGGTTCTCCACTTCCGGCAGGAGGCGGGCCTCGAATGTACGAACCGACAGTATCCCGAACAGCAGGAACGGAATCAGCGTAAGCAAAACCAGGGCCAGCATGAAGAAAGCGAGAAAACGGGACTTCATGTCAACCAGCCTTCCCCGCCTTGGCCATCTCCTGCCCGATCTTCCATACCGCATGCACAAGCGGGTCGGGAGACGCGGGCTCGGGGGATTCGGGTTCGCTCGCCTGATGCAAGGTTTCGCTTCGCTTCGCGATCTGCCCCTCGATCCGACCCAGGACCGCCACGGTTCCGAGAATCAGGAGCGGAATAACCGGCAGCAAAGAGCCGAGCAGCGCATTGAAGAGATGTGACGATGTCTCGTCCAGGTCTCCCATGACATCGCCACCGTCATGGGACAGCATAAGCATCCCTACCGGCCGGCCGTTTTGCAGGATTGCCATTCGGGCCGAGAATTCCTCCCTGGAATCGAAAGTGTGCAGGACGTTACCCGGTGTAGGAATTTCAAACTCCGCAACACCTTCTTCGAACGCGGCGCTTTCCTGTCCCTCAACGGATGGCCTGGTCGTGTAAAGCAGCACGCCATCGCCGTCCGTCACGAAAAGGTCGAAAGCGCCTTCGAACTGGCTTACGGAGCGCTGGATCAACTGTTCGGTCGATCTGGTCGTGCCTAGGGTCAACCCCTCTTCGAGGCTGTTGCCGATGGCCAGAACCAGGTCGCGCAGCACGGCGTCGTAGCGGGCCGCAACATTCGATGTGAGCAGTCGCTCGAATTTCAGGTAGTTCAGGACACCCGCAACCGACAGCCCGACGACCGGCAACAGGCAAAGAACGAAGATGAACTGGATCGTCAGCCTACCGGGTCGCATCTCTTGACCGCCTTGACTTGCCGAACTTCATGGCGACGACTCCTGCAGGCCGGCCGCTGCGGACCCTTCCACGTCCACTTCCGCGCCGTCGCCGGGAGGCGGACCGCGGCCAAAGACTGTGGTGATCCGATTGCGCTTGTCGTAGTCGTAGCTCACGTGGTCGGCCATGTTCCGAACCAGCATGATTCCAAGCCCGCCGATCGGCCTGTCCTCCACCCCGGACTGCGTATCCGGTGCAGGACCGTCCTGAAGGACATTGAACGGCGGCGCGTCATCCTCAATGACAAGCGCCGCACCTTCGGGCAACGGATGCAAGGCAAGCCAGATCGGGCCGTCCTTGCGGTCACCTCCGTAGCCATGCATGACGGCGTTCATGAACAGTTCCTCGATGACAAGATGCATCTTGTGCCTGTACTCGACCGCCGGGAAATGAGATTCGCAGAATGAATCTATCCAAGCCTCGATCTTGGAGAGGTTTGCGACCTGACTGTCTATCTCAAGGCGCTCCACCTTGGGCATTTCAGGCCTGTCCTGAATTGGCGGTCGCTTCTGCCAGTGCCTCTTCGCGCTTTTCGTATACCTTGAAAATCCTGTCAAATCCGGAAATGTGGAACACTTCGGCGACGGGTCCGTTGAGCCCGCAAATCGAGAACTCCACCGCCTGCTTGGAGAGTCGCTTGGCAACGACGAGAATCGCCCGGAGTCCGGCACTGCTGACATATGAGACGCCGTTGAGGTCACAGACCACAACCTTGTCCGTGTCCTCGATTTCGGCCATCATCGAATTCTCCAGATCCCCGGCCGTGGCACCATCAATGCGTCCTTCGACTTCGACGACCACAGCGTGTCCGTCCCTCGAGGCCCTGCAATCCATCTCAATCTCCTTACCCAAGACCTGCGCGGCCATGGACTTGCCACGAAAGTGACAAACAGGATTTTCCGCGCACAATTTCCGTCAATTGTCTGCCGACGATGCATCGCGGTGTCAAGGGCACAATCGGCATTGTCATGTTAGGTTCAGCGTTGATTTTCGGGCTCCGTCGTGACATGCCAAAGTGCGTTCACGAAAGACAGGGACACGATCATCATGCAAAAGCTGTTTGAAATTCTGGGCCTCGCAGCGATTCTGGGTCTTCTGCCGGCCTCAGCCATGGCGCAGGCGCCGGTCGGCGCGGAAACCGGATTCGTGCTCAACACGTTTGCGTTTCTCATCTGGGGCGCACTGGTCATGTGGATGTGCGCCGGCTTCACGATGCTGGAAGCCGGATCGGTTCGCACGAAGAACGCCTCCGTCATCTGCATGAAGAACATCGGGCTCTACTCGATTGCCGGGTTGGCCTACTACGTCATCGGCTACAACATCATGTATGTCGGCGTCGACGGCGGATTCTTCGGGTCCCTCTCGCTGTTCCGCGGCAACTCGGCTGACGAGATCGCGCTCATGAATGCCGCTCCGGACGCGATCGACCAGGCCCGCGAGACATTGCTGGCGGGTTCCTCCGGACATGCCACGATGTCGGACTGGTTCTTCCAGATGGTGTTTGTCGCGACGACGGCGTCCATCATCTCCGGCACCCTTGCCGAGCGCGTGCGGCTGTGGTCGTTCTTCCTGTTCGTGGCGATACTGACCGCGTTCATCTATCCGATCGTGGGTGCATGGACCTGGGGCAGCGGCTGGCTGGCCGAAATGGGCTTCCAGGACTTTGCGGGGTCCACGATCGTGCACTCGACCGGGGGCTGGGCCGCGCTTTCCGGCGCAATGCTGCTCGGCGCGCGACGCGGACGGTTCCGCAAGGATGGCACCGTGCGGCAAATGCCGCCTTCAAACGTCCCCATCGTCACGCTGGGCGTGTTCATCCTCTGGCTGGGGTGGTTCGGCTTCAACGGCGGTTCCCAGCTGGCCCTGAACTCGGCGACGGACGCGGTGGCCCTGAGCAACATATTCGCCAACACCAACATCGCGGCCGGAGCGGGCGTCGTGGCGGCGCTGGTCCTGTCCAAGCCAATCCTGGGGCGCATGGACCTTCTTGCAACCCTGAACGGAGCGATCGCCGGGCTCGTGGCGATCACCGCCGGGCCGGATCTCGTCGACCACCAATGGGCGATCCTGATTGGCGGCGTTGGCGGCGCCATTGCCGTTGCCGGACTCCGGCTGCTTGAGACGGTCCGGGTCGATGACGTCGTGGGCGCGATACCGGCCCACCTGTTTGCCGGCATCTGGGGAACGCTAGCCGTTTGCATTGCCGCGGACGGAAACCTGTTCGTGCAGCTGACCGGCATCGTTGCGATAGGCATCTTTGTCTTCGGTGTCTCGACCGCGATCTGGATGCTGATCGACCGTCTCATCGGGCTGCGCGTTTCCCCAAGCGCGGAACAGCTGGGTCAGGATGTGGTGGAACTCGGCATCGAGGCCTATCCGGAATTCGTGGCCGTCCCGGAAGCGGACGACGACGACGATTGACGTTTCGCCGACCCCTGCGGGGGCCGGCGTTGCATCGCAAGTCGTGCCCGAACAAGGTCATCCGAGGAGTGCCTGTTTCAGTCGGGGGCATTCGGGCACAAGCCTGTCTGCCCGACCGGCGATGAACCGGTGCATCTGTCAGGCCCAAGGCACGGAGTCCGGGGCGTGAACGCATGACCGATCTGAAGTTGCTTCTGGACAGGTTCGACAAGATCCAGTTGGGCAAATCAGGCGCGGCCAGGAAACAGCCAGCGGCGCACAAGCCCTTGCTCGTCCTTCTGGCCCTTGGCGAACTGAGCAGAGGCAACGATGCAGTCGCGTTTCGTGACCTGGATGTCAGGTTGAAGGCACTCTTGAAGGCGTATGGTCCATGGACGCCAATTCCCAGGCCGGAATATCCGTTTTGGAGGCTGCAGAATGACGGGCTGTGGAAGGTCATGGCGGATGGACCACCGATCCTGCCCAATGACCAGGGCGATGCGCGCAGGCGCGACTTGCTCGGGAAGCACGCGCGAGGCGGGTTTGAGGACGACATCCTGCACGTCCTGAAGGCGGATCCAAGAAACGTGGAAGTCGTGGCGAGGCGTCTTCTGGACATGCACTTTCCCGAGACCCTGCATCAGGGAATCCTTGATGACGTCGGTCTCAGCCTTGATGCAGGATCGGCTCCATCCGAGAGAAGGAAGCGGGATCCCGAGTTCCGCCAAAAGGTCCTGATGGCCTTCGAGAAAAAGTGCTGCGTCTGCGGCTACGACCTGCGGCTCGGGGATCGGCTGGCCGGGCTTGAGGCCGCGCATATCAAGTGGCACACGTACGGCGGACCCGACGACGTGCCGAACGGCCTTTCGCTTTGCGTGCTTCATCACAAGGCATTCGATCTTGGCGCGTTCACCGTTCAGGACGACGGGCGCACCATCGCCTGCAGCCAGCACCTGTCGGGTTCAACCAATGTCGACTGGCTGATCGGGTTTCACGGCAAGAGCCTGAGGAAACCCCAGAGTTCGGAATATCTCCCAAGTCAGAGCTATCTGGATTGGCACCGCGACACGATTTTCCGAACTCCCGAGCGCCAGTTGCAGTGCGCCTGAACAACACTGCTCACTTGGAGGCCAGACCCGACCGCTGCGGCGCGGTGCCAAGATCACGTCAGGGGAACGTAAAGCGCACGTCTGTAGAGGTGCCAGGTTGCATGTCCGAGGACGGGCAACGCAATGAGAAGCCCCAAGAACATGGGCAACATCGCGACGAGCAGGCTGACGGCAATGATTGCGGCCCAAATGCACATGACCAACCTGTTCCTGGCGACGGCCCTGACGCTAATCAGCATTGCCGTCACAAAGTCGATGTCCTTGTCCACCAGCAGTGGCAGCGACACGACCGTCAACGTGAACGTCAGGAATGCGACTGCGCCGCCAATGACACCTTGGAACATCAGCATCGAGAAGCCGGTTGGCGTCAGGTACACGTCCCACGAGGTCAGGACATTTGTCATGGCCGCACGACCGAGAAACAGCGCGAAACTCATATGGGCAAAAATGCTCCAGAACAGGAACACGAATGCGAGAATCGCTCCGACCCAGGGTAACTGCCGTCCCCGCTCCTTCCAGACCACTGTAAGTATTCCGGCCCATTCCAGTGGCTCATCTGCCTCGATCCGGCGACTTGTCTCATAAAGTCCGACAGCGGCAAAGGGAGCAACCAGCGGAAAGCCGAGCGCGAAGGCGAGAGTCCAGAAAAAGGTGCCGGCTCCGAGCCAGACAAGCAGCCATCCCGAAACGACATAGACGCCACTGAACAGGATTCCGTACAGTGGCGCTCTCCTGAAGTCGTGGATGCCGGCCCCGATCGAAACAAACAGTTCGGCCAGCGTGACGTCCGCGATTTCCGGAACCGGGCTGGCAGCCGACTCGCTCTGGACACCCTGACTCATTGCCTCGCGCCTTATGGAGTTCCGGTCTTGCTCTTGCGGCAACAATTTGCCGTGTCCGTTTCGCGCCTGCAAGCGGTTGCCTTGAAGCCTGGAACGGGCGTTGTTATCACCCGTCCGCCAGCCAAGATTTGCATGGAGAGGTGTCATGCGTGCCGAGGCGGAAAACACGGTCGCCGCCATCGAGAAATCGCTCGATCTGCTGGCCCAACGCATGGACTGGGATACGGCAGGACATCGCCTGGAAGAATTCAACGCGATGGCCGAAGACCCGAATCTCTGGAATGATCCGGGACGCGCCCAAACACTCATGCGCGAGCGGCAGATGCTCGTTGACGCGATGGAGCGCCTCACGTCCATGCGGCAGGAACTCTCGGACAATGTCGAATTGATCGGGCTCGGAGAGCAGGAAGACGATTTTGAAGTTCTGGATGATGCAAAGGCGGCGCTGATGTCTCTCGCCGAACGCGCCGCCCAGGCCGAAATCGAAGCACTCCTGGATGGCGAAGCCGATGGCAACGACACCTATCTCGAGATCAATGCGGGAGCAGGCGGAACGGAGAGCTGCGACTGGGTGAAAATGCTTGCGCGCATGTATGAACGCTGGGCCGAAGCCCATGGCTACGAAGTGCGGATCCAGTCCCTGCAACCGGGCGAAGAAGCTGGACTCAAGTCGGTATGCTTCAAGATTGCTGGCCAGAACGCATACGGGTGGCTGAAGACCGAAAGCGGCGTGCACCGACTGGTCCGCATTTCCCCCTACGACAGCGCGGCGCGGCGGCACACCTCATTCTCGTCCGTCTGGGTCTACCCCGTCGTGGACGACAGTATCGAGGTCGAAGTGAATCCGGCGGATGTCCGCATCGACACCTTTCGCTCTTCCGGGGCTGGCGGGCAGCACGTCAACACCACGGATTCTGCCGTCAGGATGACACACTTGCCGACCGGCATCGTGGTCACGTCGTCCGAGAAGTCGCAGCACCAGAACCGCGAAATCGCCATGAAGACCCTGAAGTCCCGCCTGTACCAGCTGGAGCTCGAAAGGCGAAACGCGGAGATCACCGAGGCCCATGCAGGCAAGGGAGACGCCGGCTGGGGCAATCAGATCCGGTCATACGTCCTGCAGCCCTACCAGATGGTGAAGGATCTACGTACCGGGCATGAGACGTCAGACACGGCAGGTGTTCTTGACGGCGATCTTGATGCATTCATGGCTGCAACCCTGGCTCTCGGCGTTTCCGGAAAAAAGCGGGACGAAGCAAGGTCGGGTTAACGCAATTTCCGGACTGGACGAGATTGCCTGCAATTGCGTTGGAAGCACGCGCACCACTGATGCGGGCCTACACCTTCAATATAGCCCACCCGCCGAAATCTCGCTTTCCGTTGCCTGGGCTGGTACGTCCGGGTCAGGAGGCGCTTCGTTCCCGACCTCCAGGAACGTAGGATCCTGCACGTCTTCGACGTCCTCCAGGTCGTCCAGGTTCGGCAGGCTTGCCCCCAAGGCAAATCCGCCGTCAAAGGCGACGCCAAAGACCGGCTCTTCGCCTTCGCGGAAATACTCGGCGACCACGTTGTCGCCATCCGCTTCGTCGGGAAGGCGCGCACCGTTGTGACGGTCGATGTTTATGAACTTTCCACCCGGCGGCACGACAAAGCGTCCGCCACCGTATTTCTTCACGGCTTCTTCCATGAACTTCTGGAAGACCGGTGCGCACATCCTGCCGCCTGACGCGCTGCGACCAAGCGGTTCTGGCTGGTCGTAGCCGATGTAACATCCTGCTGCGATGGTTGACGTAAAGCCTATGAACCAGACGTCGCGCGCTTCGTTCGTCGTGCCCGTCTTGCCCGCGACTGGAACGTCAAGGTTGATCGCGCCAGCGGCGGTGCCGCGCTCGACCACGCCCTCCATCATGGAGGTGAGCTGGTATGCGGTGATGGGATCAAATGCGCGTTCCCGGTTGGACGTGATCGCAGGCACTTGACCCTCCGGAAGCTCTCTCAGGCCGCATTCCACGCAGTTTCTGCGGTCGTGTCGATAAATCGTCGTGCCCCAACGGTCCTGAACCCTGTCGACGAGCGTGGGGATCACCCTTTCGCCCCCATTTGCGAACATCGAATAGGCCGAAACCATTCGATAGAGCGTGGTCTCCTTAGCCCCAAGGGAATTCGCCAGATATGGCTCCATCCGGTCGTATACACCGGATCGTTCCGCGTAGCCCGCAACCACAGGCATTCCCACCTCCTGAGCCAGGCGCACCGTCATCAGGTTGCGGGACCGCTCAATAGCCGTTCTCAAAGGTGCCGGTCCATAGAACTTGTCCGTTGCGTTCTTGGGACTCCAGACAGTCTCGTCTGCCATCTCCACCTCGATCGGAGCATCGATGATGATCGTCGCGGGCGTGAATCCGGAATCGAGAGCCGCGGCATACACGAAGGGCTTGAACGAGGAACCGGGCTGCCGAAGGCCCTGGGTCGCGCGGTTGAAATTTGACTCCTGATAGGAAAAACCTCCCTGCATCGCGAGCACCCGACCAGTGTTCACGTCCATTGCCATGAAGGCACCCTGCACGCCCGGAACCTGCCGCAGCGAAAAATCGGGACCGGATGACGTGTCGCCATCGTGCCGCACATAGATCACGTCACCAACGTTCAGGACGTCACCGGGCACACTCGCCTGCCTGATCCATTCGACGTCCTCGGGCGTCAGCAGGAATTCGTCTTCGTCTCCTTCCAGCCTCTCGATGCCAATGCGGGCCGCATTGCCTTCAATCCCGAGCACCACGGCAGGCGACCAGCCTTCCACGTCTCGGGCAAGCTTCGGAATCTCCGCCAAGGCCGCCCGCCAGTCGGATTCCAGTTCCTCGGTCTCGATCGTGGCGGCGGGCCCGCGCCACCTGCCCCGCCCCCGGTCGTATTCTTCCAAGGCATGCCGAAGCGCCCGCGCCGCAATCCTTTGCATTTCCGGGTCGACGGTCGCGCGAATCGTGAGGCCCGCCGACTTGAATCCGTCATCACCGAAATCCCGGCTGAGCTGCCGCCTGATCTCCTCGGTGAAGTAGTCTCGCGACGGAAGCCTTGTCGCGAAGGATTCCCTGTCCCCTGCCTGGACGGTCAGCAACGGAGCAGCCACAGCGGCTTCGTATGCGTCCTTTTCCAGATGCCCGTTCTGCCACATCTCCCGGAGCACAAAATTTCGCCGCGCTATTGCGCGTTCGGTCTCGCGAACCGGATGATAGGTCGACGGCGCCTTTGGCAGTGCAGCCAAGTAGGCGGCGTCCTGGGCCTCCAGTTCTGTCAGTGTCTTGTTGAAGTAGGTTTGGGCGGCAGCGGCCACGCCATACGCATTTTGACCAAGGAAAATCTCGTTGAGATAGATTTCCAGGATTTTTTCGCGACCAATCCTGGCAACCATGCGATTGGCCTGGATCAGTTCCTTTATCTTCCGCTCGATCGCACGCTCACTTCCAAAATAGATGATCTTGGCCACCTGTTGCGGGATGGTCGAGGCTCCCCTGAGTGACTGACCCCTTGACTTAACTGCTTCGTAGAGAGCGGCGGCGATCCCCCGGACGTCGAACCCCGCATGCTCGTAGAAGTTCTTGTCCTCTGCAGACATGAAGGCCTGCTTCACAAGATCTGGAATCTCGTCAAAGGGAATGTAGATGCGCCGTTGCTGGGCGTACTCGTCGATGATCCGTCCTTCCGGCGAATAGATCCTGGTCAGGGTTGGTGGCTGATAGTTCGCGAGAGAGGAAACGTCCGGCAGCCCCTTTTCGTGGGCAGCGAACACCATCCAGACCAACAGCGAAAACGCCAGCAGACCGAGCGTCAGAAAGCTGAATGCCGCGCCTGCAAACAAGAGGATGAACCGGATCACGCCCCTTCCCGCCACTGTCTGGATCAATCTATATGATGCCTTCATCGACGAAAAAAAAGGCCTGGACCGGGATTTCTGGGCTCGCTGTGACTTCGGTGACTGCGACCGCGTTGCTCTCAAGCCGGTTTCATCCATCCCGCCAACCCCGGCCTGCGAGTTGGGCTGCAACGGCGGTTCGACCCTACGCGGCGGCATCGCGGGCCTCCATGAAGCGGTAGAGGCGCACGAGCCCCTCCTCGATGTCAGGAGTCGAGCGCGCGTAGGAGAACCTGATCGTGTGTCCCCCCCTCGCCTTGTCGAAGTCCACGCCGGGGGTGACCGCGACGCCCGCCTGATCCAGGATCTCTCTCGCGAACACTCGGCTGTCATCGGTGAATCGCGCAACATCGGCATAAACGTAGAAGGCGCCGTCTGGTGGAGCGATCCTGTCAAACCCGCAATCTGCCAGGCCCTTGATCATCAGGTCACGGTTGACCCGATAGGTTGCCACATTCCGTTCGAGCTCGTCGTCGCAATCCATCGCCGCAAGGGCGGCAACCTGACTTGCATGCGGGGCACAGATGAACATGTTCTGGGCAAGGCGTTCGATCGTGCGCACATGCGCCTCAGGGACGATCATCCAACCGACCCGCCAGCCCGTCATGGAGAAATACTTGGAAAAGGAATTGATGACATAGACATCGTCCGAGACTTCAAGTGCAGTGACTGCCGGACGCTCGTATTCGAGCCCGTGATAGATCTCGTCGGAGATGAAATGGGCATTCCGTTCGACCGCCGCATCTATCAGCGCCGCCAATGCCGGTCTGTCCAGCATCGTCCCCGTCGGATTTGCCGGCGACGCAACGATCAGGCCCCTGATGTCGTCCGGCAGCAGATGCGGCACGGGTTGGTACCGATCCTCGGCACGAGTTTCGACATCGGCCGGAACCAGGCTGAGTGCGCGAAGGATCTGGCGGTACGAAGGATATCCGGGAGCACCGAGCGCCACGCGTTCGCCTGCCTCGAAGAGCGCAGTGAAAGCCAGCAGGAATGCGCCGGACGACCCAGCCGTGACAATGACTCGCTCCGGTGACAGGTCGACACCGTATCGGAACCGGTAGAGCGTGGCGATCTTCTCCCTCAGCGCAGGAATGCCCAGCGCCAGAGTGTATCCAAGCGCGCTCCTATCCATGGTTTCCGCAAGCGCTTGCCGAGCTCTCACTGGCGCGGGGGTGCCAGGCTGCCCAACCTCCATGTGTATAATGTGCCGACCCTCAGCCTCGGCCCGCGCTGCCGCATCCATGACGTCCATGACAATGAACGGGTCTATTTCGGACCGGCGGGAAAGGCGCATGAGAATGTCCTCGGTGCTGAAATGTCCTCTGCCAAAGTTGCAGGACCGCGTCAATCAAGGCATGCATCAAGACATGGATACATGCCTGGAAATTGGAGTCCGGGCGACGCATTGGGCTGGCGTTATGGTTGTCCTTCCACTTACCTTCCGGCAGGGGCCGCACAGGCCGGCGACCTGACAGAGTGTCTGGCAAGGGTGCTGGATCCGCCTGCACGAATTCGTGGCGACAGGCAGCGTCGATTGACACGCGGGCGGCGGCGAACCAACCGATTTTTGATCAGATCCCGATCACGGCGCTGTAGATCAAGTGCGATCGGCTTCCAGAATCTGGTCGCCACGATCACGAGCGTTCCCCGGCCGCGCGCACCCAAATCGACCGGTCACGACAACGAGCCCTCCAGTTCCGTCCAGGGATCGCCGCCTGGCTGGAGGAAAACGCTCCGCGTGCCACAGCCCTTTATTGTGTCAACACGCAAACAATTGGAATGTTCGGCACCGTGCGATCCGGCGACTGCCCTGCAACTTCCGCGATCAGGGCCTCCCTACGCTTGGCCTGTGCGGTGGGTTGATCGAGACTGAAGCAAAGATAGAGGGCATCGCCATCCGTCATCCCAAAACTTGCCTTTAGGGCGGAAGAGACCGCGAACGGCACGAATCCACGTTTGGCCAGGTCACTCGAAAAGACATACTCGCTTTCGCTGATCTCGAAGGCAGAAGCCGACAACGGCAAGACCGCAACCAAAAAAGACCAGACAAGGCGCTTCATATTTCAAGGTCTCCAGATTTCCGATCAAGGCTTGCGCGACATTGCAAGTGATCAATATCGTCGAAAGCAGCTATTTCAGGAACGCAACTTGGGCAAGCCTGAACGATGCTGGGTGCGCATGGCCTGGCGGAATTGTGCCTACGACGTCGTCGGCGTCGTGCGGCTGACAGGTCTTTTCTCTGAATTGCGCTAACGCTCGTTGCCCGTCGATCCCTCACGTGGCCGGCGAGACCGCCATTGGTCTACACGAATTGGTGAAGCCCTTGCGTTCGAGCCGCATTCTGCAGATGCTCCGACAGCAAGTTTTGGAGATCGCCAATGCAATTCAAGGTCTTGGGCATACTGTTCCTGACTCTTGCAGCGCCGATGGCAGCTGCATTCGACATCGAATCCATGTCGGAGGACGAACGCGCGGCATTTCGGTCCGAAATCCGCGACTACCTGCTCGAATACCCGGAGGTCCTTATGGAAGCCATCTCGGTCCTCGAGGAACGCCGTGAGCGGGATGCCGTGGCGCAGGACAGCGAAGCGATCAAGCGCCTCCATGACAGCATTTTCGACGACGGCTTCAGCTACGTTGGTGGCAATCCGGATGGCGACGTCACGCTGGTCGAATTCCTGGATTACCGATGCGGCTTCTGCAAGCGCGCATTCCCAACGGTGGAAGAACTGGTCGCAAGCGACGGCAACATTCGGTACATCGTCAAGGAGTTTCCCATTCTCGGTGACCAGTCGACCTTGGCCGCGCAATACGCAATTGCTGCCAAGTTCGTCGCCGGTGACGCTGACTACAAGCGCGTTCACAACACGCTAATGCAGCATGACGGCGCGGTGACAGACGGCTTCCTCGTCCGGACTTCCCGCGAGCTCGGGCTTGACCATGACGCAATCGTGGAAGCAATGGACAGCGAAGATGTTGCATTGGCAATTGGAAAGACCCACGCGCTGGCCCGAGCGCTGAATGTCCAGGGAACTCCCGGATTTATCCTGGGAGACATCATCTTGCGCGGTCTTCTGGAACTCGAGCAGATGCGCGAGATCGTGGCCGACATCCGAGCGAGCCGGGGATAGAACGGGCGGAACAAGGAGGCAAGCGCTCCACGCAGAAGGTAGGCAGTTCAAGACACAGCTGACTACGAGGCGGCTTCGATCTCCGTTGCGCGCCTCTCAACCTGATCGACGATATGGTCGATCATCTCTTCATTCGACATCTTGTGAGCCTGCTTTCCCGCCAAGTAGACCATTCCTGATCCGGCACCGCCGCCCGTGAATCCAACATCCGTCATCAGCGCCTCACCGGGACCATTCACGACGCAGCCGATGATCGAAAGGCTCATTGGCGTCTTCACGTGTTCAAGTCTTCTCTCAAGGACTTCAACGGTCCGGATGACATCAAAGCCCTGACGCGCACAAGAAGGGCAGGCAATGATGTTGACGCCTCTATGCCTCAGTCCAAGCGACTTCAGGATTTCGCTTCCGGCCTTCACCTCCTCGACCGGGTCGGCGCTCAGCGACACCCGGATCGTGTCGCCGATGCCCATCCAGAGCAAGTTCCCTAGACCTATCGCCGACTTGATCGTGCCGGGTACACGTCCGCCCGCCTCGGTGATGCCGAGATGGATTGGTGCGTCCGTAGCCTCGGCCAATGATTGGTAGGCTGCGGCCGCAAGAAACACGTCAGACGCCTTGCAACTGATCTTGAACTCGAGGAAGTCGTTGTCTTCCAGGATCCTGATGTGGTTCAGCCCGCTTTCCACCATCGCCTCGGGACAAGGTTCGGCGTACTTTTCGAGCAGGTGCTTCTCGAGACTGCCCGCGTTCACGCCGATCCGGATCGAGCAGCCATGCTCCTTGGCAGCACGGATGACTTCACGAACGCGATCCTCAGAACCTATGTTGCCTGGATTGATGCGAAGGCATGCAGCGCCGGCCTCTGCGGCCTCGATCGCGCGCTTGTAGTGAAAATGAATGTCGGCAACGATCGGGACCGGACTTTCCGCGACAATCTCCCTTAGCGCTCGAGAACTCGGTTCGTCCGGGACCGAAACGCGCACGATGTCGGCGCCTGCCTCCGCGGTTGCCTGGACTTGCGCAACGGTCGCGGCAACATCCGTGGTGTCAGTGTTCGTCATCGTCTGAACGGTGATCGGCGCATCACCTCCAACCGGCACGGAACCCACATGGATTTGCCGTGACTTCCTGCGATAGATGTTGCGCCACGGACGAACGCTGTTCAGCGACATGTCAGGAATTCTCCCACTACACGAACACGTTTACGGGCGGACCGGCACTCGAATGCCATCATTCGCCGCCCGCGGCCTCGGCCACCGATATGTAGCGGGCCAATTCTGAATCCGACGTAACGTCGGCCGCACCATACTTCTCGACAAGCGCTTCGGGGGACAACTCAATGTCGCGCACCACGGACTGTCCGTTGCCAGCAGGGCCGTGTAGCTGACCATTCACCTCGAAGTAGAGCGACCCGGCATTGCCGGCCCGCAGACGCGCCGGCTCATCCGTAAGGGGAACGTCAAACTTCTCGCCGGCATCAAGGATCTTCTCGAGTATCACCGTTCCGTCTGGTCCGCGAACGCGCACCCAGCACGGGCGCACTGCAAGAAGTTCAACGGAGGGCGCACTCGGCTCAGCTGCCGGAACAACCGGAACTGCTTCCTGAACCCTTGGAAAGTAGGTCATTGGGTCGGCGTGCGGCAGATCGAATTCGACTTCCATGCCCGCAAAAGTCGAATGGCTGTACGGCGCCGTTGCAGCGGACACGCCTCGCACTCCTGATTCCGGAGCCAATGCTCCGAACGTGTCTGGATCAATTGAGGCGATCGGGCCGTCCCGCGCAACGATCGCGGGAACTTCCGCCACTTCCGGCCGGGAAAACCCGTTGATCCTGCCCGACACGGCGACAGCCGCAACGCCTTCCTGCCCCGCCTCGTCCTCGTCGAGAGGAAATGCGGAATTGACCGGATCAAGGTCAATGATGACCTGCGGTGTCTGGTCAACTGGCGCGAGACGCACCTTCTGGACCTCCTGCAGGACGATCCAGCCACCGTAACCGATACCGGCGAGAAGCGCGAGCAACGCGGCAATTGACCCCAATGCCCTGGGCTCAAGGCTCGACAGCGACGTATCCCGGTCCACCAAGTATCCGAAGTAACGGCTTGCGATCGGATGCCTGGCGGTCGGCGCCTGCCCGGCAGGTGCGCTCAACTCGTCTTTCCTGACGGAATGCTGCAAGTGCTGCCGCATCTGCGAGCTTTGGCCAATCGAAAGGGAAAACCCGCTTTCCTTGCAGAAGGTCTGGAACGCCCAGTCCGGATCAACGCCCAGGTAGCCTGCGTATGAGCGAACATAACCCGCGACAAAGCTCGGCACGTCAAATACCGACGAGTCCGCCGCCTCTATCGCGGAGATGTACTCCGCCTTGATCCTTAGTTCATTCTGGACGTCGAGCAGCGACTTTCCCCTGGTCGCTCTCTCGCCCCGCAAAATGTCGCCAAGACGCGTTTCGAAATCGTCAAAACCCCTGAGCTTCGACGGGCGTGCAGCGTCGGCTGATACCTGCATCTCCGCGATCATGCGCTGTCCGGACGTAACTGTCTTCCTTAAACATAATGCAACACGGCGAATTTACCAAGATTGCAGTGTGTCTACAACTGCCAAACACACGACCAAGGCGTCATCGCCCACTGTAACTACGCCGACAGTTCGGATCGATTGAGTTCGCAATGGGACCAAAGCGTGTCCATCGCCTTGATCAGGTGCTCCATGTCATCCTGGCCATGCACGGGCGAAGGAGTGAAGCGCAACCGTTCCGTACCTCGCGGCACGGTCGGGTAATTTATGGGCTGAACGTAGATCCCATGATCTTCGAGCAACATGTCGGAAAGAAGCTTGGTATGCACGGGATCCCCGACGATGACAGGCACGATATGGCTGCCATGGTCGATGAGCGGCAGGCCAAGCGCCTTGAGCCGGGTCTTCAGGACACTTGCCTGCACTTGAAGCCTGTCCCGCCTGGGCTGATCCGACTTCAGGATCCGGACCGACGCCGTGGCCCCGGCCGCAATGGCCGGTGCGAGCGACGTAGTGAAGATGAACCCCGGCGCGTAGGACCTGAGCGCGTCGCACATCTTGGCGCTTGCGGCCACATAGCCGCCCATGACACCGAAGGCTTTCGCGAGCGTGCCATTGATGATGTCCACCCTGTGGGCCTGCCAGTCCCGTTGGGCCACCCCGCTGCCGCGCTGTCCGTACATGCCCACCGCATGGACTTCGTCCACATAGGTGATTGCATCGAATTCTTCGGCCAGATCGCAGATTCCCTCGATCGGGCCGAAATCCCCGTCCATCGAATACAACGACTCGATCGCGATGAGCTTGGGTGCCGAACGGTCATCCGCTTCCAGCAACTCGCGCAAATGCGCCAGGTCGTTGTGGCGAAACACACGCTTGGATCCGCCGTTTCTGCGGATGCCCTCGATCATTGACGCGTGATTCAACTCGTCCGAATAGATGATCAGTCCCGGGAAAATCCTGGGCAGAGTGGAAAGCGTCGCGTCATTGGCGATGTAGGCACTCGTGAACAGGAGAGCGGCCTCCTTGCCATGAAGGTCGGCCAGTTCGGCCTCCAAGCACTTGTGATAGAGGGTCGTGCCGGAGATGTTGCGCGTCCCGCCGGAACCTGCCCCGGCTTCATCGATCGCATCATGCATGGCGGACAGCACGTCGGGATGCTGGCCCATGCCCAGATAGTCGTTGCCGCACCAGACTCTTACCGGACGCTCCGTCCCGTCAGGGCGTCGCCACGTCGCATTCGGGAACTGGCCCCGATTTCTCACGATGTCGATGAACGTCCGGTAACGGCCCTCGTCGTGAAGCCGCCGGATCGCGTCATCAAGGCACGCGGAATAGTCCACTTCCGTCTCCCTTTGGCGGGTTTGGTCAATTCTGCAAATACGAGTTTAGTGTCAAAGGGCACAGATAACAAATTGACGCGCCCCGAATCGCCCAAAATTGTCGCGACTGCAAGCCCCACCAGCGGTTGTAGGCTCTGGACGCCGCCTGGAACTTGGCTAACGTGGCCGCCATCAGAAATTGGAGGCCACATGACCATCGACGCCGTACTCGCACATGTCGACGACAACCTAGATGCAGCACTGGAGCGCCTGAAGGCCTTGGTCCGTATCCCGTCAGTGTCGACCGATCCGGCCTTCAAGGATGACTGCCAGGCGGCTGCAGACTGGCTGGTTGCAGATCTCGCATCCCTTGGGGTCGAGGCGGAGGCTCGCCAAACGCCCGGCCATCCAATGGTGGTGGGGCATGCAGGCGACGGCGGACCGCACCTGATGTTCTACGGCCATTACGATGTTCAACCGGTCGACCCGCTGGAACTCTGGCACCACGATCCGTTTGACCCTGTTGTCGAAGACACGCCGGCAGGCAAGGTGATCCGCGCCCGGGGGGCGTGCGATGACAAGGGCCAACTCATGACATTCATGGAGGCGTGTCGTGCCTGGAATGCGGTCAAGGGCGACTGGCCTTGCCGACTCTCGTTCATTTTCGAAGGGGAAGAGGAATCCGGATCCCCTTCGCTTGTCCCATTCCTCAAGGCGCATGCAGAGGAACTGAGCAAATCCGATCTGGCGCTGATCTGCGACACGGGACTCTTTGACCGTGACACGCCGGCCATCACGACGATGCTCCGCGGCTTGCTCGGCGAGGAGGTCACGGTCACGGGGCCTGACAAGGATCTGCATTCCGGCATGTATGGAGGTGCGGCGATCAATCCGATCCGAGTGCTCGCGCGCATCATTGCCTCCCTGCACGACGAGAGCGGCCGCATCACGGTCCCGGGATTCTACGATGGCGTTGATGAACTGCCAGCAAGCGTCCGGTCGCAGTGGGAAGGGCTGGGGTTTGATGCAGACGGTTTCCTGAAGGCCGTCGATCTTTCGGAGCCGGCAGGGGAATCGGGACGCAGCGTGCTCGAAATGATCTGGTCCAGGCCCACCTGCGAAGTGAACGGGTTCAGTGGCGGCTACACCGGGGACGGCTTCAAGACCGTGCTGCCGTCCAGGGCCACGGCCAAGATCAGCTTCCGGCTTGTCGGCAGCCAGGATCCGTTCGCGATCAGGAAGAGCTTCCGCACGATGGTCCGCGACGCGCTTCCGCCCGACTGCAGCGTGGAATTCGCCGACCATGGTGCGGGTCCAGCTTCAGTCATGCCCACTGACGGCCCTGCCTTCGAGGCGGCCCGGCAGGCGCTCTCGGACGAGTGGCCCAACGAAGCCGCCTTCGTCGGCTCGGGCGGTTCGATTCCGATCGCAGGATATTTCCGCGAAGTTCTTGATCTTCCGTCCATGCTGATCGGCTTCGGGCTAGACGACGACCAGATCCACTCGCCGAACGAAAAGTACGACCTCCGCTCCTTTCACAAGGGCATAAGAAGCTGGGTGCGTGTGCTCGACGCGCTGGTTCGCTGAGACGCTCAGGCCGAACCGTCCCCTCTCGCGACGGAACACGCGCCTTGCCCGGTTCAGGACACGACGCGCCCGGCAAAAGCCTTTTGCATTCATGTGGCCAGCGGCAAAAGGAACCTGCGGAGTGCCTCTACGGTTTGCCTGGGCGATTCGTCGACGAAGAAGTGCCCGCCAGGCACCAGTTCGACGGTGAGGTTCGAAAGACGGGGCGACCAGACTTGACCAGCGTCGAAATGCCTTGCCATGACACCGTCTGCACCCCAGAGAACCAAGGCGGGGCATTCAAGCACCTGGCCCCTGCTCGCTGCATCCACCTCGAGGTCCGCGCTGACCGCGGCTCGGTAATCGTTCGTCATGCCGGCAATGGTGGCAGGTTCCCGCCACGCCGCGCGATAGGCATCGATCTGAGCGAAAGCCTGCTGCGTCGTTCCGCCCCAACCAGATAGGCAGGCCTCGTAGAAGTGATCGGGATCGGCTCCGATCAAGCGCTCAGGAAATGGTGCGGGTTGGGCAAGAAAGCTCCAGTGGAAATACGCCTTTGACAGTTCGTAGTTCCAAGCCTCGACCAGGTGGTCGGTCGGCACAATGTCCATGAGTGTCAGGCTTTCCACCTTGCCGGGGGCGTCCAGCGCCATCCGGTAGGCTGCCCGTGCACCCCTGTCATGGCCAACGAGGTGGAATCGCTCATGCCCAAGGGACGACATCAATGCGAACATGTCGGCGCCCATTGCGCGAAAGCTGTAATTTTCGAGGTCCGAGGTTGCAGGCGGCTTTGACGACGCGCCATACCCCCGAAGATCGGGCGTCACGACGCGAAAGCGCTCCGCCAACGCGGGTGCAACCTCGGCCCACATCGCGCGAGTCTGGGGAAACCCGTGCAGCAACAGCAACGGGGTCGCTGACCCAACTTCGTCATAGGCAATCGAGATGTCGTCGTCCACGATCGCTGTCGGCATGCATTCGCCCCCTGTCCCGGAGACACGTCATGCCGCCAAAGGTGCAAATGAAAGTGGCGCGGTTGACGGGACTCGAACCCGCGACCCCTGGCGTGACAGGCCAGTACTCTAACCACTGAGCTACAACCGCACGGTGGCAGTCACTTAGTGAAGCCAACACGGTCCGTCAAGAAGATTTGCATGTCCCGGTCAATGACGTTTGAAACCATCTGGGCCGGATATTGCGTGACGCGTCCCGGTTCGGGCGAATCCGAACGTCCGGGAGATCTTGTTCCGAACCGGACGGCGATGCTCCGCTGGAAGCTGTCCATCTCAATTCCGGTCGTGTCGGAGATCTGGTGGGCGATGAGAGACTCGAACTCCCGACATCTTCGGTGTAAACGAAGCGCTCTACCAACTGAGCTAATCGCCCGTCCCCGCCCCCTTTAGCCAACCCGAACGGTTGCGGCAAGCAGTCTCGCGCGATCCGCCGGTCGGGCAGTGCACAAGACACAACAGGACAGGACGCACGGACAGTGGCTCGGCACGCAGCAAGAACCGGTCGCCGACCTGAAATGCACTCGATCTCCACCGTGCGCACGGCTTCAGGAAATTTGGTGGGTGATGAGAGATTTGAACTCCCGACATCTTCGATGTGAACGAAGCGCTCTACCACTGAGCTAATCACCCACCGAAACCGTGACTTAGCGCCGGGACGCGGTTCGTGCAAGCGGGATTGCCAAACTGCAGATCCTGTCTCTGCGGGCGACATGTGCCCCGTCGCCGCCCGCAATTTCCGCCGGTCAGTTCAGTATGGACCTGCCTGCATAAACGGCGGTGTCGTCAAGGATTTCCTCGATTCGAATTAGCTGGTTGTACTTCGCCAGCCGATCCGACCGCGAGAGCGAGCCAGTCTTGATCTGCCCGCAGTTCGTTGCCACGGCAAGGTCGGCGATGGTTGCGTCCTCGGTCTCGCCCGATCGATGCGACATGACCGTCGTGAACCCTGCCCGATGAGCCATGTCCACGGCCCCAAGTGTCTGGGATAGCGTCCCGATCTGATTGACCTTGACGAGCAGCGAGTTGCCGGCCCGTTCCTCGATGCCGCGAGTGAGACGCTCAGGATTCGTCACGAAGAGATCGTCACCCACAAGCTGCACCTTGTCGCCGAGTTCCGCAGTCAGCGACTTCCACCCTTCCCAGTCATCCTCGCTGCAGCCGTCCTCGATCGAGAACACGGGATAGTCGGAGACCAGCGCATTCAGGTAGGCAACGTTCTCGTCCGGGCTCAGGGACTTTCCTTCGCCTTCCATGACATATGCGCCGTCCCTGAAATACTCGGTAGAGGCACAGTCAAGCGCAAGCATGATGTCGTCGCCCGGCTTGTAGCCGGCCTTCTCAACGGATTTCATGATGAAATCGAGCGCGTCCCGGGCACTTGAGATGTCCGGTGCAAAGCCGCCCTCATCCCCGATGCCGGTCGAGAGCCCCGCCGACTGGAGCTGAGCCTTCAGCGTGTGGAAGATCTCGGATCCCATGCGCACGGCTTCGCGCATAGATGTGGCCGAGACCGGCATGATCATGAATTCCTGGATGTCGATCGGATTGTCGGCGTGCTCTCCGCCGTTGATGATGTTCATCATCGGAACCGGCAGGACATGGGCCGCCGCGCCGCCGACATAGCGAAAGAGCGGCTGGCGCGTGAACTTTGCTGCGGCCTTTGCGGCGGCAAGGGAAACGCCGAGGATCGCGTTCGCACCAAGACGCTTCTTGTTGGCGGTGCCGTCGAGCTCGATCATGATCTCATCGATTGTCATCTGCTCCGTCACGTCCAGCCCGACAAGCGCCTCGGCGATTTCGACGTTCACGGACTCAACGGCATCCAGAACCCCCTTGCCCAAATATCGGTTCTTGTCGCCGTCACGCCTTTCGACCGCCTCATGCGCGCCCGTGGACGCGCCCGACGGCACGGCAGCCCGGCCCTGCAGGCCGCTTTCCAAGGTCACGTCGACCTCGACGGTGGGATTGCCCCGGCTGTCGAGGATCTCGCGGGCGAATACGTCGATGATCACGCTCATCCCAAGCTCCATTGCACAACTCGCCGGGTCCATAGCAGCCGTTCACCGCAATTGGAATGCGAGGCTGGCGAGTCGGCCTGCGACTCTGCTCACACCCGCTCAATTGGTGATCAATTTGAGGCAATCGCAATGCAAATTTCACTGGAGCACGTCCGCCGGCTTCCGCTCTCGCCACGCCATGTCCGGCATCATTGTCCGGCTTCCGCGAGGCGACGCTCGCGCCAGAAGGCGTACAGACCTGAACCGACGATCAGAGTGACTCCGGCCCAGGTCATAAGGTCTGGAATTTCGTCGAAGGCGAAATATGCAATGATGAGCGCGAAAAGAATCCGCGAATAGCGAAACGGTGCCACCGACGAAACATCCCCGCTCCGCATTGCCGTGGTCAGCGCCCACAACGCCGCCGAGAGCGCCAGGATCATGCCAAGATACCAGGCTGCCGTCTCAACGTTCACGGGTCGCCAGCCACCCTGAAAAAACATCATGAGCCCCCCGGCCAACGTCATCGGTACCATGGACCAGGCCACGGCGAAGGATGTCGAGATCCTTGTCGGCAATCGACGGCTTGCCAGGTCGCGTGTCGCTAGACCAAAGACGTAGAAGAGAACCCAAAGGAGGTTGGGGTCGAATGCACTGAAGCCCGGGCGTAGAATCATCAGGACGCCGATCAACGCCAGCCCGACCGCCGCCCAGCGGCGCCATCCGACGTCCTCCCTCAGAAAGAGGGCCGCGCCCAAGACAACCGCGAGTGGCTGCGCTTGCGCGAGCGCGATCACCGAGGAAAGCGGCGCCAGGCCAAGTGCGACAACGATGCCGATGCTCCCCGCGACCTCGCCCGCGGTCCGAATCAGGAGCGCAGGGTTGAACGCATCTGGCACCCAGAGCCGCTCACCGGACCTCCACATGGCAATCCAGAACAAGCCGAACGTAGCCAGCGAACTGATGAAGATGACCTGCCCGGCACCTTGGGACTCGCTGGCAAGCTTGACGAATGCATCGACGACCGCAAAGCACGCCATTGCGATGATGGTCAGCAGGATCGCCCAAGTGCCGGATGAGCCGTGTTGCATCTACCGGCCGTGAGCACGTGCATCGGCGCCGCAAAGAGAAGCCGCATCCCCGATGGCACGGGACCGCAGGGGCCCGACAGCTCGCCTGAAGCTAGCGCTCGATCGAAACGTCAAGCATGACATCCGGCACACCTGTGACGGCGCCGTTCCGATCCGTACCGCGCTTGATGGCGTCAACCACGTCCATTCCTTCAATGACGCGACCGACAACCGTGTATTGACCGTTCAGGAAATGGCCGTCCTGAAACATGATGAAGAACTGGCTGTTGGCCGAATCTGGGTCTTGGGCGCGCGCCATTCCAACAATTCCGCGATCAAACGGAATGTCGCTGAATTCCGCCGGAAGATCGGGCCTGCTCGAACCACCGGTGCCGGCCAGGCGCATGTCTCCTTCGGATCTGGCAAACTCCACGTCCCCGGTCTGCGCCATGAATCCTTCGATCACGCGGTGAAAGAACACGCCGTCATAGGCGCCCTCTTCCGCGAGTGCCGCAATTTGCTCCACATGGGCGGGCGCCACGTCCTCGAAAAGGTCGATGATCACGCGGCCATTCGCCTCGCCTTCAATGTCGATGACGAGGTTGGGCCCAGGCCCGTCGTCTGCGGCGAAGGCCGGAGAAGCCGAAATCGCGACGGCAATCAGGAGCCTACGCATCGGCCGCCACCTTCACGGTGATCATTCGGTCCGGCTTCGCCGGAGGCTCACCTCGGGGAATCGCATCCACAAATTCCATGCCCTCGATCACACGGCCATAGACCGTGTACTGGCCATCGAGAAAGTGGTTGTCGCTGAAATTGATGAAGAACTGGCTGTTGGCCGAGTTCGGGTTCTGGCTTCGCGCCGCACCAAGCGTGCCCCGATCATGGGGGATGCGGCTGAATTCCGCCGGCAGGTCGGGAAGGCTCGACCCGCCGGTCCCCGCCTTCCGAAGATCCAGGCCGTCGCCGTGGCATCCGTGCTCGACATCGCCGGTCTGCGCCATGAAACCGTCGATCACCCTGTGGAAGATCACGCCATCATAGGCGCCTTGGCGCGCCAGTTCCTTCATGCGTTCGGAATGAGCCGGAGCGACGTCCGGCATCAGCCGGATCGCGACCGTGCCCTGCTTCAACTCGATCAGGATCGTGTTTTCGGGATCCTCGAAATCTGCCAATGAACCCTCCGTTCGTTCAGGAATCGCGCGAACACTAGTCGGCGAGGGCCGAAAGGAAAAGCCCGCGACTAGGAGGAACAGGGCGATCGCGCTGGCAAGACACCCTGGCCATATGCATGACTGCGGAGGCCCGGTTGACCAAAAGAGACCTGAGGCTGGGTCGAGACGGGCTTGCGCGAGACTTCGGAAGAGTCCTCGACCGGGCCTGAGTCCCTGCACAGGCAACGCAGATCGGCACGATCTCCGTGTATCTCCGATTGCACCGCCGTCTGTCGCAAGCGCTTCAAGCTTCATGGCGGCCACCCGGCGTGAACAGCGGCAATGCGCAGGATCCGAGATTCAAGATGACGTGCATAGCCGGGGCACGGCAGGCTTTCGGAGGTTCCGCTCTCGAACGGGCTGCAGCGACTCAAGCCGGGCGCAGCCTGCCGGCCAGATTGCAACCCGGATTCCCTGCCTGCGTATTTCTGCCTGAATTCATGGCAGTTATCGGCGTCCCGAAATCCGCTTTGCTCCCGGCAAGGCCCCGAATTTCGTCTCACGAATGGCCACGAAGATGCCCGACCCGAGAACGAGGAGGATTCCCAGCGCGGACAACGTCCCCGGAAGTTCATTCCAGATGAGGTAGCCCCAGACGATTGCCAGAACCAGCGTGCCGTATTCGAACGGCGCCACCAACCCGGCCTCGCCCAACCTGTACGCCTGCGAGATCAGGTAGCCGCCCGCGGCGCTGCAAACTCCCAGACCGACGATGACGACCAGGTCCTCCGTTGGCGGCCATGTCCACTCCCGCAACAGAAAGTCGATTGCGGGGTTTCCTGTCCCCGCAAATCGACCATTGCCAAAGACCAGGCCCATCACCGTGCAAACGGCGATGAAGGTCAGCTGGATGTAGAGCGCCATGGTCGAGGCGCGTTCCGTCAGGCCCATGTTTCGGGTCAACGTGTGCAACGTGGCGTAGCCGATGGCGGCTGCAATCGGCAGCAGCATGGCCCAGCGGAATTCCACGGCACCGGGCTGCACGATCACCAGAACCCCGATGAATCCGACCGCCAACGCCGACCAGCGCCTGACGCCGACCCGTTCCTTCAGAAACAGTGCCGAGAGGCCCGTGACAAGGAGCGGTGCCACGAAGAACACGGCCGTTGCCTCGGCCAGCGGGATGACCGCGATTCCGCTGAAGAAGGCAAGGTTGGCCAGCACGACGCAAAATCCCCTGATAACGTGCATCATTGGCCGCCGAGTCCGAAGCCTCGACCAACCGCCTTCCAGCGGCACCACGATCGAAAGCGTGAGCAACAGCGCGACAACTGATCGCATCAGGATCAACTGGTGCAATGGATAGTCGCCGCTGAGCCACTTTACCGAGGCGTCGTTGAGCGAAAAGGCGACGGACGCGAGGATCGCGCAGGAAATGCTGATTTCCCTTGACCGGTCGGACATCGCCAACACCTCCTTGGATGCGCCTGGACTCGCCCGTAGCCGAACGGAATCCGACAAGTCTTTTCAGTTTGCGACGCAGCAAGGGCGTTTCAGGAATCCACTGGTCGATGAAAGCCGATATTGATGCGCTCGGCGAAGAGCGTGATCAATGAGGTTGTCCGAATCCTCAAGGCCAAGCCCGGCCATCTCAAGACACGCAAGAATTCGCGATCATCGGCATCTCGTAGAGCCCGCGCCCCGGTCTGGAGGCCGGTCCGGTGGCCTTCCCTTCCGTCGTGGACGTGTCCGTAAATCCGGACTCTCCCGTCCGCTCCATGCTGCAGACTGCTGCAATTCGACAGGGAATCGCGCCGGCATGCGGAAGCCAAAGCTAGCCAATCCAAGCCCGATCGACGTGCGACAAGAAGATTCCGCTTGCGACGGCAAGTCTGGTTGACGTCGGAAAGCGGGAGGTTACTCAGGACGGCAAAATGCATCCCGGAGACACGCGATGGCTTGGAAGACGCTGGACGACATGGACCTTGCCGGCAAGGCGGTTCTGACACGCGTGGACCTGAACGTACCCGTCGAGAACGGCTCGGTGACCGATACGACCCGGATTGAACGCATCGCTCCGACAGTCCGCGGCATTCTCGCCTTGGGTGGCAGGCCTGTCCTTCTGGCCCACTTTGCCCGGCCCAAAGGCCAGCGCGTGCCCGAAATGTCTCTCGGCCAGATCCGGGACGACGTCGCACGTGTGCTCGGTTTGCCCGTGACATTTGCGGAAGACTGCGTCGCCGACGTCGCAAAGTCCGCAGTCGCGGGGCTGGGCAGCGGCGAGGTGCTCATGCTGGAAAACACGCGTTTTCACGCGGGAGAGGAAGCCAACGACCCGCAGTTCGCAGCCGCGCTTGCCGAACTTGGCGATGCCTTCGTCAATGATGCGTTCTCGGCCGCCCACCGGGCGCACGCCTCAACCGAAGGCCTGGCTCGACTCCTGCCGTCCGCCGCCGGGCGTTTGATGGAAGCGGAACTGAACGCACTGGAGTCTGCCCTGGCCGACCCTGACCGACCGCTCGTTGCCGTCGTGGGGGGCGCGAAGGTGTCGACCAAGCTCGAGTTGCTCGAGAACCTCGTTCGCAAGGTGAACACTGTCGTGATCGGCGGTGGCATGGCCAACACTTTTCTCGTGGCACAGGGCATGGATGTCGGCAGGTCGCTGGCGGAGCGCGAGATGGCTGGCACCGCCCGTGAAATCCTGGCCAAGGCCGAAGAGGTCGCCTGCGAGATCCTCCTGCCGACGGATATCGTCTGTGCAACGGAGCTTGCAGCCGGTGTCGAGGCGGTCACCGTCGATGCAGACGCCTGCCCGCCCGACTACATGATCCTTGACGTGGGACCTCGAACCGTCGCGCAGATCAACGATGCATTCGCATCCGCAAGGACCGTCATCTGGAACGGCCCGCTTGGCGCCTTCGAGACCGACCCGTTTGGAACGGCAACGGTTGTCGCTGCCCGCAAGGTCGCCGAGTTGACGCGGACAGGCAGGCTGAGTTCGGTGGCAGGCGGCGGCGATACCGTGGCGGCATTGAACAAGGCGGGGGTCGTGGACGAATTTTCCTATGTCTCGACCGCAGGTGGCGCGTTTCTCGAATGGATGGAAGGCAAGACCCTGCCGGGAGTGGCCGCCCTTGAACAAGATTGAGGCGGACCGCGCCTGTTTGCGCCATTGACTCGCCGGAAGACGGGCCTAAGAGAGGCGCAATGCCAAGAGAACGGGGGATCCGATGCCTGAGGTAACACAGTCTGAGCAGATGCGGACCGGCAAGGGCTTTGTTGCCGCGCTTGACCAGTCCGGCGGGTCGACGCCCAAGGCGCTTCGCCTTTATGGGATTGAAGCTGACCGGTACGGATCCGAAGACGAGATGTTTGGCCTGATCCACGAGATGCGGTCGCGCATTGTGCGTGCACCAGCGTTTTCTGGCGACAAGGTCATCGGTGCCATCCTGTTCGAACAGACAATGGACCGGGATTTTGACGGCACACCTGCAGCCACCTACCTCTGGGAGACGAAGCGAGTGGTGCCCTTTCTCAAGTGCGACCAAGGGCTTGAGAACGAGGTTGATGGCGTTCAACTCATGAAGGACATGGGCGATCTTGACGGTCTCCTCTCGCGTGCCAGAGCAAATGGAATCTTCGGCACAAAGATGCGCTCAGTGATAAATTCGGCAGATCCAGACGGGATCGCGGCCATTGCGGCGCAGCAGTTCGAGGTCGGTCGCCGGATTCTCGACCACGGGCTTGTCCCGATCATCGAGCCGGAAGTTACCATCACGATTGAGGACAAGGCCGCCGCCGAGAAAATCCTGCGCGACCAGATCATGAAGAATCTTGATGCCCTTGACCAAGAGGTCATGCTGAAGCTGTCGCTGCCCAGCGAGAACAACTTCTACGCGCCCTGCATTGCGCATCCGAACTGCATGCGCGTGGTCGCGCTGTCGGGCGGCTATTCCAGGGAGGAGGCAAACAAACGCCTCGCGGAAAATGCCGGAATGATCGCGAGTTTCAGCCGCGCCCTGACCGAAGGACTGTCCGATTCCCAGTCAGGCGACGAGTTCAACGTCACTCTGGCTGAGACGATCTCGTCCATCTACGAGGCCTCGATTTCCTGACCTGCCGCACGTCAAAGGGACCGCAAGTGGTAGCCTCCAGATCCGTACTTGTTCGACGATCCGACGAATCCGTTCAAGGCATGAGTCTGCCGCTTGCCGACTTCGGCAAGGCAAGTCCGAACAGCAGCCCCGTGCAAATTTGGCGGCTTGCGAAGGGCCGTTGACGTTTCGATGCCTGTATTGTAGGCAAAACGTGAAATTGCCTACAGCAATGCACCAAGTCAAATGCCATGAACCCTCCCGAGAGATTGCCAGTATCGATCCAGACACTCCATGCGGAATTGGCCGACAGGGCCTGGACTGGCAACTTTCAGGAAATCATGAGGTCAGGAGGAACGCCCTACAAGCGCAGGGTGAAAGACCGGGATTACTGGTACTGGCAGCCAACGACAAAGGCGGGAGTCCGACCATCGGCGCGGTATCTGGGACCGGATTCTCCGGATCTTCGTCGTCGGATACAGGAACGGATGAACCTGGCGGCGGCGCGAAAGGATCGGATCGAGCTGGTCCGGGCCTTGCGTTCGGCGCGCCTGCCGACGCCAGATGGACTAAGCGGGAACGTGCTGGCTGCGCTTGCCGATGCAGGTGCGTTCCGCCTACGAGCCGTGGCTGTCGGCTCCGTCGCCTTCCAGTGCTACGGACCGATGCTCGGATTCAGGGCGCCGGGCGATCTCGGACGCACTGGCGATGTCGACATTGGCCAGTTTCCGTCGATCTCCCTAGCCGTAGACGACGAAATCGACGCGGATCTCCTAACTGTCCTTAGGACCGCGGATCCTGGGTTCGAGGCTGTTCCGTCGCCGTTCAATGCGCGTCTGGCCATGCGTTACGCAATCCGGGCGGGAACACAGGAGACATTTTCCGTCGATGTCCTGGCGCCCCTGCGCGGTCCTGACAGGAGCGGCCCGACACCGCTGAAACCCATGAGGGGCGATGCGCAACTTATCAGGTTCCTCGATTTTCTGATCTACAAGGAGATCGAGGCGGTGGTCCTGCACGGTCCCGGCGTGCCTGTCAGGATTCCAGCCCCGGAGAGATTTGCCGTCCACAAGCTGATCGTGTCTCGTCGGCGTCTCCGGTCTGCTGCAGGCCAGGCCAAGGCGAGGAAAGACCTTGCCCAGGCGGGGATTCTGCTGCAAGTGCTGACGGACGACAGACCGGACGACCTGGACGTTGCCTGGAGAGAGCTTCTGGACAGAGGTCCGGCGTGGCGACAGGCTGCGATTCAGGCGCGGCAGGCTCTTCCACCAAACCTTCGCGACATCCTGAAGGAGCCGAAGTAATTGCGCGTCGAACCGTCTTGCATCGGGCCAGATCCTTGCTCTTCCTCAATGCCGGACCTTTTCGGACGAAGTCGTTCCGCATAAGAATTCCCAAGACGTTCACGGCAAATTCGAACTTCCTCGATGCAGAACAACGAAACATCAAGTGTCATGTGCAATTTGAAATGCGCAGCCGCAAGTTCGACATCGAGGGCCGTGCAAAGGAAGTAGGGAGGGCATCAATGAATGACAAGGCGATCCGTCACCGCGACAAGATGAAGAAAATCAAGGCGGCGCGCGACCGGATGATGGAAACGAAGACCGAGGAAAAGGGCCTGATCGTCGTCCATACAGGGCCGGGCAAGGGAAAGTCGTCCTCCGGGTTCGGCATGCTCGTCCGCTGCATTGCGCATGGCATGCCTGCTGCCGTGGTCCAGTTCATCAAGGGCGCCTGGGGAACGGGAGAACGCGACTTTTTCACCGAGCACTTCGCCGACAGGGTAACTTGGCTGACCAGCGGAGAGGGCTTCACATGGGAAACTCAGGATCGCGAGCGCGACATCGCTGCGGCGCAGGCGGGCTGGGCAAAGGCCAAGGCCCTGATCCGCGACCCGGAAATTCGCTTCGTGCTTCTGGACGAGATCAATATCGCGCTCCGGTACGAGTATCTCGACATTGACGAGGTCGTTGAGTTTCTTCTCACCGAAAAGCCGGAGATGACCCATGTCGTGCTCACCGGCCGCAATGCCCACGACAAGCTCGTCGAACGCGCCGATCTCGTGACAAACATGGAGCTCGTCAAGCACCCGTTCCGGGACGGCATCAAGGCTCAGAAAGGCATCGAGTATTGATCTTGCAGCATTGCACCGCGCAGAATTTTAACGCGAACCCGGTCCGCACGTCTGGCCTTGCATCATCATGCCCGACCATGATGGAAATCATGCGCGGTAAACCCGCGTCGCGACCGTTCGGGACATGACCGGATCCCTCATGCTGCAAGGCACCGGCTCCAACGTCGGAAAGTCCGTCCTCGTCGCAGGCTTGGCCCGCGCCGCCCGGAACAGGGGCATCTCCGTCGCCCCATTCAAGCCGCAGAACATGTCGAACAATGCCGCTGTCACCGTCGATGGCGGCGAGATTGGGCGCGCCCAAGCGCTTCAAGCGCTCGCGGCCGGGCTCCGAGCTCACACCGATTTGAATCCCGTCTTGCTGAAGCCGGAATCCGAAACCGGTGCGCAGGTAGTCGTTCAGGGCAAGCGGCACTCAACCGTCAAGGCTCGGGAATACGGGGACCTGAAGGCAGATCTTCTGGGCCCCGTTCTCGAGAGCTACCGGAGGCTCCGATCGTCCCATGATCTTGTCCTGGTAGAAGGTGCAGGATCTCCTGCAGAGGTGAACCTGCGCGAGGGGGACATTGCCAACATGGGTTTCGCGCAATCGGCCGATGTTCCGGTCGTTCTTGTTGGCGACATCGATCGTGGCGGTGTCATCGCGCAGCTTGTCGGCACCCGGGCCATCCTTGATCCCGCGGATGCGGAACGGATAAAGGGGTTCATTGTCAACAAGTTCCGAGGTGATCCGGCCCTGTTCGCGGACGGCTACAGGATCGCCGAAGACACTGCCAGCTGGCGCGGCTTCGGCATCCTGCCCTGGTTCCAGAACGCGTGGAAGCTGCCAGCCGAGGACGCACTCGACATCAGAGGGACCGAGGAAGGCGACTGTCACGTCGTTTGCCTGCGCTTCGACCGAATCGCGAATTTCGACGACCTTGACCCCCTCGCGCAGGAGGCTTCGGTTCGACTCACGATGCTTGACGCAGGCCAAGCCATTCCCGGCGACGCCGACCTCGTGATCCTGCCAGGAAGCAAATCCACGCGCGGTGATCTCGCATTCCTGAAGGATCAGGGCTGGGACATCGATCTCCTCGCGCACTCACGGCGGGGCGGCCGGGTTCTCGGGATCTGCGGCGGCTACCAGATGCTGGGCCGAACCATCAACGATCCCGATGGAATCGAGGGCGCACCAGGCTCAACCCTTGGTCTTTGTCTGCTCGATGTCGAAACCGAAATGACGGCGCAAAAGCGCCTCACCGAAGTCCCCGCACGGCATGTGGAGACGAACACGCCCTTTCTCGGCTATGAAATCCATATAGGTCGCACCACAGGCCCCGACACTGCCCGCCCGTTCGCCATCGCGGCAAGCGGACCGGACGGTGCCACCAGCGCGGACGGGAAGGTCTCGGGAAGCTACTTCCACGGCATGTTTCGCGACGACGGTTTCCGCGGTGCGTTTCTCAGAAATCTCGGGCAGAAACCATCGGATCTCTCGTATTCCACCACTGTGGACGATACGCTTGAGGACCTCGCCCGACACATGGAAACGCATCTCGACCTGGATGCTCTCCTGGCGCTCGCCCGATAGGCACCACGAGCACGCGATTCAGTTGCCAACCTCACAGGAGCGCCGCTTCCACGCGCGGCCAGTGATCTGGGCCAGGAATGCCCAGGCGCAACCAATTTCTTGAGTAAGGAAACGTCCTGCTCCAGATTCGTTCCGTCGCGAGTTGCACCTGTGCATCCTCGGCGTCCGGCACCCGGTAAAGCCGGAACAGCTCGCTTCCGCCGACGACCTCCCAACCTCCCGTCTGGGCAAGATCGTCAAGTCTTGCTGCATCCCTACCTAGTCTTGCCACCGCCGCCTTGCGCCATGCCGCATCGGCCAATGCCGCCTGCCCGACACGGATCGCAACCCCCGAAACCGGCCAAGGGCCTGCCAGCTCAGCCAGGGCCGCCAGACGGACCTCGCTACCGAGAACAAATCCCAAGCGAAGGCCGGCGAGCCCATAGAACTTGCCGAAGGATCGCAGCACGAATGTGTTGTCCGGAATTTCCCGGGCCAAGGAAATGTCCGGGCGGGCATCGGCGAAGCTCTCGTCCATCACGAGAAGCCCGACCTGTGTCGCAATGGCCCGCAACTCCTCGGGCGCCAGAATTCGCCCATCCGGATTGTTCGGATTGACCACGACGGCAGCGTCCGCTCCAGCGAGTGCGGTCGCTCGCTCGACAGTCTCGACCGTCCATCCACTTCGCGCGAAACTCGCTGCATGCTCATTGTAGGTCGGGCCGAGCACCCGAACCAATCCAGGCTCGCAGGATATGGGAATCATCTGGATCGCGGCCTGTGCACCGGCGACGGGCAGCACACCTGCCACGCAGCCATATGCCATGCGGGCCGTGTCGCGCAGCAATTCCATGTCGGAGCGCATCGGCAGGTCGTTCCAGGCACGATCATCAAACTCGGGCAATGGATATGGGCTCGAATTGATACCGGTCGAGAGATCGATCCATTCCTCGGGCCCGCCGCCCCACTTGGCAATAGCCGTGTCGAGATTGCCCCCGTGATCGCGCATGGACGGCTTCTACAGCACCGCCAGCAGGACCAAAAGCACTGCCGCCAGCATCATTGACTTGCGATAGACACGTATTCCGGCCTCGATGTCCTCTGGGCCCGGTTCGCTGCCATCCGAATTAAGGAAAGGATCTCCGCTTGGGCCCGCATGACCTGCATAGATTCGCGGCCCAGAGAGCTTTACTCGAAGCGCGCCGGCCATGGCGGCTTCGGGCCACCCTGCATTGGGCGAGCGGTGTTGACCAGCGTCCCGAAACACGATCCGGAGAACCCGACGCGGCGCACCGGAAACGCAGGCAAGCAATACCGCGGTCAACCGCGCCGGAATGATGTTGGCCAAGTCGTCGATCCGTGCAGAAGCCCAGCCGAACGCCTCGTGCCGAACAGTTCGATATCCGATCATCGAGTCGAGCGTGTTGACCGCCTTGTAGGCCGCGATACCCGGCAATCCGAAGAGGGTTCCCCAAAAAAGAGGAGCCACGACACCATCGGAGGCGTTCTCGGCAAGACTTTCCAGCGACGCCCTCGCCATGGCGGGCGAATCCAGCATCGCCGGGTCCCTACCGACGATCTTCGAGACCGCCTCCCGCGCACCGGAAACATCGTTGTCCGCAAGCGGTTCCGCGACTGCCCGTACATGCTCGTCAAGTGATCGTGCGGCAAGGAGTGGCCAGGCCAGCACGCCCGCGATCGCCATGCCCAGCAACCCTTCCGGCAGCACCAGAGTGACGCACCATGCAAGGCCGCCCGTGACTGCAATCACGGCAAGTGCCACCGCGATGCCGTTCCGCTTGCGGACCGCCTCCGGCGATTCGCTCCGGTTGAAACGGAGATCAGCTTCGGAAATCACCCGTCCGATCCAGCCTGCCGGGTGCCCGATCCGGCGATACAGCCAATTCGGCCAACCGAATGCCACGTCCAGCGCAAGCGCGATGAGCATTGCGATCGCGCTCATTTGGCGCCGTTTGTGGCAAAGCGCAGCACGTCGGCGTAGCCCTCGGCACGCAATCGGTCTTCCGCCCCGGGCGGTACGCGGCCAGGCTCAAACAGGATGCCTCTGGCGGAACCAGTATGCGCCCGGCACCATCCGAGCGCCTCAAGATCCTGCGCCAAAGCCGCCGTGCGATCCTCCGCCGGGCCTCTCGAGGCCGTTGTCCTCCCGGCAGAAACCGAGGCAATGTGGGCAAGCTCAACTCTGTCTCCTGCCTCTGCAGCTGCCATCCAGTTTGGGACAAGATCCGAAATGTCGGCAAAGCGCCAGTCGTCCGGCATCGTCCGGATCGGCGGTCCAAGAAAGCCGCCAACCACCGCAAACGCAGGCAATTGCGGCATCGAACGGACCGCTCGCGCTTCCCTTGACGCCCAGAGAAGCGTTTCCGGCCTGTCCATCATCAGCGGGTCGACGGCGCCCTCGGCGTCTAGACACGCATTCGCCAGTGCCTCCGGTGAAGCGCCAATGCCCATCGCCCTTGCAAGCGCCAGAAGCATGGCCGTCGACATTCCGGCTCCTGCGCCCGGCTTCGCGTCCGCGATCACTTCAATGTCCGCCTTTGGAGGCTCGACATCCAAGGCGTGCAGAAATGCGTCAACCACGGACGCAGACAGCAGTGAAGGAAGGTCCGGACGTCTCCCGTTGGACCGTTGCAGGGAGATGCTGGCGCCGAGCGCCTCGCATGGCAGCGTCACGAGCACGACCGGGCCTTCCGGTCCGAGCCGGCCTTGCAACCACTCTCCGAAATGCCCATTGACGCGATGCGCTGGTCTCAAGTGGGCCTCCAATTCACCTCTGCCACCGAAAGCGGCTCTCCACGCGCGCAGCGGAACCGCGTGATCGAGAGCGGACGGATTTCAAAGGCAAGCCCGGCTGTCGCCTCGCCCAGCACCATCGACAGGGCAGCGCGCACGACACCTGCATGTGTTATCGCGACTGCCGGTCCGGCTTCGGTCTTCTCGGCCAAGGCGCGCAGTGCGGGACTGGCGCGATCGCACAGGTCGCCGAAACTCTCGCCACCCTCCGGCCGCAGGCCGACGATTTCCGCACGCGAAAGGTCCCCCAGGTCCGGAATGTTCTCGTGCGCCTTTCCCTCCCATACCCCGAAATCCTGTTCCCAGAGCCGTTCATCCTGGCGCGTGCGTGCCCGAGGCCACAAGTGCGATGCAGTCAAGCGGCAGCGCAATGCCGGGCTGGTCCAGATCTCGTCGACCGCAGGCAGAATTTGAGCAAGTGCGGCCATGGCCTTGGTTGCGGCATCCGCCAGCCCGACATCCGTACGACCGCACAATCGTCCCCCCGTGTCGGCATCGGCATGGCGGATCAGGACCAGATCGGTGGAGGAAAACACGACGCCCGCTCGCTTTTCTTCACAACGGATTTCTGCAATGTCATGCCGCCATGGGATTGTCGATACTCATTACGGGCGGCGCGCGTTCGGGAAAGAGCCGGCTTGCCGAAGGCTGGGCCACGCGGGACGGAACCGCGATTTACATTGCCACCTGCCGTGCCAGAGATTCGGAATTGACGGATCGCATCGCCGAACATCGTGCCAGGCGCGGCCCGGAATGGAAGACCCTTGAGGAGCCACTTGATCTTGTCGGCGCACTTGACAGCACGGATGGCCAGGGAACACGTCTCGTCGACTGCCTGACGCTTTGGCTGGCCAACCTGATGGAGGATGAACGCAATTGGCAAAGGTCCGTCGAAGATCTCGCCCGAACGCTTCATCGCCAGACGTCTCCCGTCATACTTGTCAGCGGCGAAGTGGGTTCGGGAATCGTGCCTGAGAGCCCCCTAGCCCGCGACTACCGCGACGCCTTGGGCCTCGTGAATCAGGCCATTGCCGATGCCTCCGACGAGGTGTATCTGGCCGTGGCCGGATATCCATTGAAGGTCAAGCCCAATGCCTTTGGCTCGCGTGACAGCACTGCACCAAATCGCCAGCCTGGTGCAGGAACTTCCCGCCTTTGACAAGGACAGCGCCGAAGCGGCGCTGGATCGGCAAAACCAGCTCACGAAACCTCCCGGCGCCTTGGGAATGCTCGAGGACCTGGCGGTCTTCATGGCCGGTTGGCAGTGTACTCCCCGGCCCGAGATCAGGACTGCGCAGGCTCTTGTCTTTGCAGGCAACCACGGCATATGCGCCCAAGGTGTCAACCCATATCCGCAATCGGTAACCGCGCAGATGGTTGCCAACTTTGAAGCGGGCGGCGCGGCGATCAACCAGCTCTGCAAGGCGAACGGCGCAGACCTGTCGGTCATCTCGCTAGAACTGGAACGCCCCACCGCAGACTTCACGCAAGGTCCTGCCATGGCCGAGGCAGAATGCCTCGAGGCCGTGAAACGTGGCGCTGAGGCCGTGGACGCCGACGCGGACATCCTGATTCTCGGTGAGATGGGCATTGGCAATTCCACCGTTGCCGCTGCGCTTTCGGCCGCGATTTTTGGCGGAGACGCTCGGGATTGGGTTGGTCCGGGGACCGGTTCGGATGCGGACGGCATCGCCCGCAAGACACGCGTGGTCGAGGAAGGCTTGGCGCGCCATGGCAACAAGTCGCCCCTCGGCAAGCTTGCCGCACTGGGCGGAAGGGAGCAGGCGGCCATCTGCGGTGCCGTGCTTGCCGCCCGGGAAGCCAGACTCCCTGTCATCCTGGACGGCTACATCTGCACCGCTGCGACAACACCGCTGCATGCGGTCGATCCGAAACTGCTGGCTCACTGCCTGATCGGGCATCGCAGCTCCGAACCCGGACATCGCAGGCTCATAGATGCCATGGGCAAGGATCCCGTCCTCGACTTTTCCATGAGACTTGGAGAGGGAACGGGCGCGGCATTGGCTCTTGGCATCCTCAAAAGCGCAGTGACCTGCCACAACGGAATGGCGACTTTCGCGGAGGCGGGAGTGGCTGGAGCATGAACACGGCCCGTGCGAGATGGGTCGAGATCAAGCTTGCCTTTGCCGTCCTTACCCAATTGCCATGCGGTCCAGGGCCAGACGAAAGAGTGCCAATCGGCAACGCCGCATGGGCCTTCCCGCTCGTCGGCATCGCCGTGGGGCTCTTCTCCGGATCGATCTACCTTGCCGCGACCTTGGTTCTCCCTGCCCTGCCGTCGGCGATTCTCGCAATGATCGCGGCGATTTTGGCAACCGGAGCGCTTCACGAGGACGGACTTGCCGACGTGGCTGACGGGTTTGGCGGCGGCACGTCACGAGACGACAAGCTTCGGATCATGCGAGACAGCCAGGTTGGCAGTTTCGGCCTGGTCGCGCTGATTGCGACATTCGGCCTTATAGCCAGTACCATGGCAACCGCACCGGCCGAAATGCGCACTCTAGGCTGGTTCGCCACCATCGGCGCCTGCAGCCGTGCCGCGATGGTTCTTCCCATGGCACTGCTGCAGCCCGCCCGTTCAGACGGCCTCGGACATGCAGCGATGCTGGCATTGGGTTGGCGATTCTGGATTGCGATCGCGTTCGCTGCCTGTGTAGCGCTCTTGACGGTACCTGTTGTGATCCTTGCCGCGGCCCTGATTGCGGTGCTTGTGCTCCCGCTCGCGAAGCGGCAGATCGGCGGCCAGACCGGCGACGTCCTTGGCGCGACCCAGAAAGTCAGCGAATGCGCCTGCTGGCTTGCCGTGGCAATCCAAGTGAGCGCATCATAGGGGAACATCTGCACACGGCCTGCTGGGCACGCCGTTGGAGGGAACTGGCGGCGCTCTGTTGTCGGGCGGTTTCAGTTGAAGGCGACCGAACCCGGTTGCCCACCGCAAGGTTTCGAAGTGGAGCTGAACCATGCGGACATGACCATGCGTACGGAGAATTCCGGTTTCGATTTCACCACACCCACGGGAACCAAGGTTGGCAAAAACACACCGCGGATCGATCAAGGCGCGGCCCGATTACCGTCGCTGCGCCAAACCATCAGACGTGATTGAGCAATTCCAGAACCTTGGTGAAGCACATCAGGGGAAAAGGGCCCGGGCGCCCGCCGAATCATGCAACAATGGCTGCCCATCGACTTCCGTCAATGGCGTCTTGCGTGCCACGCAGTTCCGGCGTGTGATGCCGTCAGGATTCGGAGGGACAGGCACGCATGGCGAGTAATCCAAGAAATGCCCTGACTGGGGCTGATGCGATGGTGCGGATGCTTGAAGCCCACGGCGTCCAGCACATTTTCGGGCTTTGCGGGGATACGACGCTGCCCCTCTATGACGCACTGTACCGTCTTGACCACGGGATCTCCCACGTTCTGACCCGTGACGAGCGCTCGGCGGCGTACATGGCCGACGGTTACGCACGAGTCACCGGACGCCCAGGCATCTGCGAAGGACCTTCGGGTGGCGGCGCGACCTACATCCTGCCAGGCCTCGTGGAGGCCAATGAGAGCTCCATACCGATCCTCTCCATCACGTCCGACGTCAGCACCCGCGCAAAAGGCCACTATCCGTTGACCGAGCTCGACCAGGAAGGGCTCATGCGGCCGCTGACCAAGTTCAACCAGGTCATCCAGCATGCCGACCAGGTCCCCGACGCGGTTCGCACCGCCTTCCGGAAGATGACCACCGGACGTCCCGGCACCGCACATCTCGGCTTTCCCATCGACGTCCAGCGCGGAAATGCTAATCCCGACGACATATGGTCCGATCCCGCGCACGCCACGTTTCCAGCCTTTCCCAGCGGCCCCGATGCGACCGCCATCGATGCCTGCCTCGCCGCCCTCCTTTCTGCTCGCTTTCCGCTGATCATCTGCGGAGGCGGTGTCGTCCTGGCAAGGGGCGAAAACGAGCTGAAGGCGCTCGTCGAAGCTCTCGACATTGCGGTTGCCACGACGATCAGCGGTCAGGGCTCACTTCCCGAGACGCACCCGAACTGCATCGGAGTCGTCGGCTCGAACGGTGGCGTGCCCGAAACCCGCGAGGTGGTCGAGCAGGCCGACCTCGTGCTCTTCGCAGGATGCAGGGCCGGATCGGTGACAACCGAACTCTGGCGCTATCCGGCGAAAGGGACACGGATTCTTCATATCGACAGCGACCCGGAAGTGATTGGCGCCTCGTACAAGACTGAAGTGGCGGTGGTGTCGGACGCGCGCCTCGCCCTGGCCGCGCTGAACGCCGCACTGGCCACCCGCAATGTCTCGCGCAGTTTCAGCGGTGCCGCCGCCATCGCGGATCCAAAGGCCCGGAAGTGGAAGAAGTTCCACGCCCTGGCAGAAAGCCTGAACGCGCCAATCCTGCCGGAACGGACCATAGCGACGCTGCGGCGAATTCTCGACGACGACGCGATAGTCGTCGGCGACCCTGGCACGCCCTGCCCCTACATTTCGGCGTACTACGAACTTAATGCATCCGGTCGAAGGCTCTTTTCCAACCGCGCGCACGGCGCTCTCGGCTACGCGCTTTCTGCAGCCGTTGGGGCCGCTGTCGGCGCACCTGGACACAAGGTGGTCAGCCTCATGGGCGACGGTAGCTTCGGCTTCACTTGCGGCGAACTTGAGACCGTCACGCGCCTGGGACTGCCCGTAACCTTCATCGTGTTCTCAAACTCGTCCTATGGCTGGATCAAGGCCGGTCAGAAATCCGCGTTCGGCGAACGCTACTACTCGGTCGACTTCGACCGCACCGACCACCGCGCGGTGGCGGAGGCGTTCGGCGTCACGGCGTTTCGTGCCGATGACCCGGAAGCGCTTGAGGCAACGTTACGCAAGGCGGTCGAGCACCCGGGGCCCGCGCTGGTTGACGTGATCAGCCAGCCACTTCAGGACGCCCGCGCACCTGTCAGCGAATGGATAGCCTGATGACCGTCGCCGAGCACCGTGTAGAAGTGTTCCGGGTTCATGTCGTGCACGTTCCGGCAAAGACAACGCACTCCCATGGTTCGGGAGATGTTTCCGGCATCAACGCAGCCATTCTGGAGCTCTCCACCGACACCGGGCTGACCGGTTGGGGCGAGGCGTCGCCATGGCCCGTCTTTACCGGGACGGTCGAAGGATCGGCCGCGGCCCTCCACACTTACCTGCGGCCGCATGTGCTGGGCGAGGATCCGGTGCAGGTCACGCGGCTGATGCATGTCGCCGACTCCGTCCTCGTAGGAAATCCTGAGGCAAAGGCAGCACTTGAGTGCGCCCTGCTCGACCTGTCCGGCCAGATCGCGGGACTTTCCATCGCGGAGATGGCAGGTGGCATTTCACGCAAAGAAGTCGGATTGAGCTTTTCCGTCGCAAATCCCGATTTTGACGCCGATCTCGAGGATGTCGCGCGCCTGTGGGACGACGGCGTCCGCCTCTTCAAGATGAAAACCGGGTTCAAGGATCACGGATTCGACCTGATGCGGCTCGAAAGGCTTCGTGCGCTCTACGGCGACGAGATCGGTCTTCGAATCGACTACAACCAAGGCCTCGCCGCCCACGACGCCATCCGCACCGTGCGCGACCTGGAGGCCTTTCGTCCGGATTTTGTCGAACAACCGGTCAAGCGGCACGAACGCGCAGCACTTGCCGCGATCACTCAAGCCGTGGACGTCCCTGTCATGGCGGACGAGAGCGTGTTCGGCGTGGTCGACGCCGTGGAAGGCGCAAACATGAGGGTCGCCGACATCTTCTCGCTCAAGATCATGAAGTCCGGCGGCATTCGGCGTTGCCTTGAAGTGGCTGCGGTAGCACGCGCCGCCGGAATCGGGGTTTATTGCGGCTGCATGTTCGAGACTTCCATCGCGCACGCAGCAGGAATGCACCTGGCGGCGGCGCTGCCGGAACTGACTCTTGGCTGCGAGTTCTACATGTCCACCTATTTTGCCAGTGCCGACATCACTGACCCGAAGCTGCCGGTGTCGGACGGCAAGGTCCGACTGCCCCAAGGCGCCGGCTTGGGCGTCAAGCCGGACCCTGATGCGCTGGCAAGGCACCGAATCGAATTGCTGGACGGGCAATGAGATAAACTTTGCCACCTTGGCGGCGTCCCTCCGACAGCGGCTGCGATTGATCTGCAGCATGCGGATCGGTCGGTAACTCACCCGGGTTCAGGACGGCTGCGCCCGCGAAGCTCAGCGAAATCAAGACGACGGGTCCCCGAAGAACCGAATCGTGCCGGACGAGATCGCCGCTCCTTGCGACAGCCATTTGAGAGAGGTGACAGCACCGTCACAAAATCGTCAATCAGGCCCAAATTCGCCCTCCCGATGTCGAATTCAAGCGGTCGCAGGGAATCAAGGCGCATGAAGAGTGACGGAAATGCGCATGCTGATTTCATTTGCGGCCCTGCTCCTTTCGGTCCTGTTGCTGCAGCTCGGATCGGGTGGCCTCGCGCCTCTTGACGCGATCTCGGGAATCCAGCTCGATTTCACGCGTTCCGAGATCGGACTCCTGGGTTCCGCACATTTTTTCGGTTTCTTCATCGGCTGCATTTGGGCGCCGCGAATCTTGAGCGATGTCGGACACTCGCGAACCTTTGCGGCCTTCACCGCCGCAGGCACGATTGGCATCCTCAGCCACATGCTGATCGTTGACGCGATGGCCTGGATGGTAATGCGAGTGCTTACAGGGATTTGCATCGCGGGCTGCTACACGGTCGTGGAAAGCTGGCTTCAGGCGAAGGTCACCAACGCAACAAGGGGTCGGGCCATCGGTGTCTACCGTGTCGTCGACATCAGCGGGGCGCTGGCAGCCCAACTGATGATCTCCGTTCTCGAGCCTGCCAGTTACGTTTCGTACAACATCCTCGCGCTCATTTGCTGTGCCGCGCTTGTGCCTCTGGTCCTGACGCGAATCGAGCAGCCATCGGTACCAAAGGCCCGACGCCTCCGACCCGGCCTCGCATGGGAACGCTCGCCGCTTGCCGTCGCCGGAGTTGTGTCGGCCGGCCTGACAACCGCCGCCTTCCGTATGGTCGGCCCGATCTACGGAGTTGAAGTCGGGCTCTCGAACGACGAAATCGCGCTGTTTCTGGCAGCCTTTGTCATTGGCGGGGCGCTGAGCCAGTATCCGGTGGGTTGGGCGGCCGACCGTTACGACCGACGCATCGTGCTGGTCGTGCTCTCGGTGCTGGCGATTCTCTCCTGCGTCGTGATGGTCACGTTTGCCGCAAACGGCACAGGCTCGGCATTTGCTGCTGCGGGACTTTTCGGCCTGATCACCTTTCCCATTTATTCCGTTGCCACAGCCCATGCCCACGACTTCGCCAGCCAGGACGAGCGCGTGGACATCTCGGCGGCGTTCATCTTCTACTATGCCGTGGGCGCAATCGCTTCGCCATGGTTCGTGGCATCCCTGATCGACAGGTTCGGTCCCTCTGCAATGTTCTCGTTCGTGTCGCTGGCGCACGTGATCCTGATCGCGTTCAGTCTCATCCGGATGCGAAGCCGCAGTGCCAAGACCCGCACTCGCTACGTCTACGCGCCGAGAACCTCGTTCGTCATCGGGCGCCTTCTGGGGCGAATTCGCGAAGGAAGAGACAGATGATGCCGCCCAAGAACAGAGGGTGGTGGCGTTTTCTTCCAGGGACCTCGCGCTCTTGCGGCAGGTAGGATTTTCACGCAGCGCGGATCACCTTGGCAAAGGTCTCGTAAATTTCGGAATTTGCGGCCAAAATGTGTCCAGTCACCATAGGATCGGTGTTCGCAACGACTCCGTCAACGAACCCACCCGCCTCGCGCACAAGCAGGATGCCCGCCGCGACGTCCCAAGGACGAAGGTCTCGCTCCCAGAACCCCTCGTATCGCCCTGCCGCGACGTATGCCAATCCCAGTGCCGCAGCCCCGAACTGCCGGACGCCGGCTGTCATTGGCAGGAGCCTGGACGTTTCCCGAAGCATTATCGGGAGGTGATCCCTGTCCGCAAACGGAAGACCGGTCTCAAAAACCGACTCGATCATCCTGTGTCGGTTGCTGACGCGCAGGCGCTGGGAGTTCAGCCAGGCCCCTTGGCCTTTCTCGGCGACGAACATTTCATCCTTTGCGGGATCGAAGACCACAGCCGCAATGACCTCGTCCTTGTGTTCCAGCGCGATGGAAATCGCCCAATGGGGCATTCCGTGCAGGAAATTCGTAGTGCCGTCTAGCGGGTCCACGATCCAATGCCGCGTCGGATCCTTGCCCGATTCCTCGCCGCTTTCCTCGCCGATCCACCCGTAACTTGGGCGGGCCTCCATGAGAATCTCGCGAATGATGCCCTCCGCGGCAATGTCCGCACGGCTGACGAAATCGCCCGCACCCTTCGAGGAGACCTGGAGGTTCTCAACCTCGCGAAAGTCCTTTGCGAGGCTTCTTCCGGCACTCCGGGCCGCCTTTACCATGACATTGAGATTGGCGCTTCCCTGCATGCGGTGCGTTTAGGCAGATTGCACAGGCCCATCAACCGGAAAGCATGAACACGTCATTTCGCTCCTCTGCGGAACGCGAAGTCGCCCCGGCGCTGCTTTCCGCAGTCGTCACTCAGTGGGGGAGACGTCCAACTTGGTCTCTCCACGCGCTTGATCAATGCCCGGACTGATGCCAGGCAAACCATCGTGCTGGCGCGACAGTGCGAGAGCCTGCGCTCAGGCGGTGAGGTGCTAGGACTGAACCGCCTCGCTGACCTCTCTCGCAAGAAAGGGGCGGCCCACTGCGGAAGGATGCACGGACTCCGACGGATCAGTTCCGAACACTCGCTTCTTTCGTGCGAGAAATATCTTGCCCCATCCCGACCAGGTACCAACCGAAGGTGCGTCTGGGTCCGTCGGAAACCTCTGCCGCCAACCCGCTGGCAGCGGCACGCCGCATCGCTCGATCCGCTCAAGCATCCACGTAAGCGGGATGTTCGAGAGCGGTCGCGCCTTGTGGCTGCCTGCCAGCTGACCTCCGATGTCGCTGTGCGAACCGCGAAACCAGACCTGCTCCACGCTCCCCTCACGGCCCGGTTCGCATTCCCAGAGAATTGGCCGAAAGGCTTCGCGGGTCTCGTCGAGGGCCAAGGCATGAAACCCGTGCCTGATATGTTGACCTAGCTGATGATTGTGGAAGGAGTGCCTGATTTCCGACCACTTCCAGACAAAGGGGGCCCGCAATCCCAAGGACTTGACCGTATCGAAGCAGCCGATCATCTCGATTGGCACGTCACGCCTGCAATGCGATTCAGAAAACACTTCACGCGCTTCCCCCCCGTTGTTGATCTGGTAATGGCGAAATGCTTGCTGCACCAAGCGCTCTAACGCTTCGTCCTGCCGCAGGAGGCCGACCCTGTCGATCACGCCTGCCAGCGACCGAACCGCGAAGGCGCCCCGCGAATAGCCGATCAGGAAAATCCGGTCTCCGGGCCGATATCGGGTGGCGAGCCAGCCATAGGCGCGACGGATCCGCCTGTTGATCCCCCGGCCTTCTATGACATCCAGGGTCTTCGACCAATCCGACCATTGGGTTCCAGCTTCATAATAGAGGCTCACCCTGCCTGACCGGGCCACTTCGGCCAGAAGGTTGTAAATCAAGCCGACATTCGTCTCTTCGCCCTCCGCCAGCGATGACATGGTTCCGTCGAGAAGAACAACATGATCGACCGGTTCCCGCGTGTGCTGCTGCACGGATCGCTCGGTCCGGCGGAGGAAGCCGGCAAGATCACGTATCTGAGCTCTCAGGCTCATCGAAACTCCTCGCGTAACGGACCCAGGACCCGCAAGGCAGGTTCAGGGCGATGGTCCATCCTTGAGCAAGACCCGCTCTCGCGGAATTGAGTGACGACCACTTCTAACCTGCAACACCTCCTGCGTTCAGCGCGTGCCAGACCTTCGCAGGCGTGTATGGCATGTCTACCGTCTCCACGCCGCGGCATGCCATGGCATCCGCCACCGCATTGGCCACGGCACCAAGAGCTCCAACCGTCCCGGCCTCCCCGCAGCCCTTCATGCCCATCGGATTGTAGAGCGAGGGAACAGGTTCTGTATCGAACCCGATCATCGGCACGTCCGCCGCTCGCGGCATGCCGTAGTCCATGAACGTGGCTGTCAGCAACTGGCCGTCCTCGTCATACGCTACATGCTCGCAGATGGCCTGTCCGATGCCTTGGACAACGCCTCCATGCACTTGGCCTTCGGCCAGCAGCGGATTGATCATGTTGCCGAGGTCGTCCGTCACGGAATAACGGTCCACGACCACGGTTCCGGTTTCCGGGTCTATCTCGACTTCCGCGAGGTGCGCTCCGTTCGGGAAGGACATGTTCTCGACGGACCACCTTTCCTTCACGTCCAGAATGTCGGTCCTGCCGTCGGCCCGAGCCATATCGGCTACCTCCAGCATCGTGGGCGTTTCGTTCGATCCTTCGATCCGAAATCTTTCGTCGTCGAATTCCACGTCGTCGGATTCGAACTTTCTCGCAAGATACTCGCCGAACCGATTCGTGATCGTGGCCACGGTGGCAAGCGTCGCTCCTGTCTGCATCGTCACCGAGCGCGAGCCGCCTGTGCCGCCGCCGCTCGGAATCAGATCGCTGTCACCCTGCACGATCCGAATAGCGTCTGCCGGAATTCCTGTATGGTCGGCCAGGAATGTTGCAAAGACCGTCTCGTGTCCTTGGCCGTTCGACTGTGTGCCGACATAGAGGCTAACGGCTCCGCTTTCCTCGAACACGACCCGGGCGTCCTCGATCTGGTCACCGAGAATAGATTCGATGTAGTAGCAGAGGCCTTGCCCCCGCAAACGCCCCCTCGCCTCGGACTCGGCACGACGTGCGGCAAAGCCCGCACAATCGGAATTTGCCTCGGCGGATGTCAGGACCCGGTCAAAATTGCCAACGTCATAGGTCTCGGCGATCGCTGTCTTGTAGGGGAATTTTGCAGGCGAAATGAAGTTCTTCCGTCGCAGTTCGTGAGGATCAACGCCGAGCACGCGGGCGGCATTGTCGATCGAACGCTCGAGTGCGAGCATTGCCTCCGGTCGTCCTGCGCCGCGGTATGCGTCGACCTGACCGGTATTGGTGAAGAACCCCTTGCAATGCAGGGCAATCGTCTGGACATCATAGACGCCCATGGCAACCTTGGCGAACAGCTCGGTCTGAATTTGCTGCGCCTCTCCCGAAAGGTAGGCCCCAAGGTTGCAGCATGTGTTGACCTTGTAAGCCACGATCCTGAATTCGGAATCGAAGGCGAGCGTGGTTTCGGAGACCAGGTCCCGCCCGGAATTGTCGGTCAGCATCGCCTCGGTGCGTTCGGAAATCCAGCGCACCGGCCGACCCAGCGACTTGGCACAGGCGGCGACCGCGAAATACTCGGGATAGCCGAAGGCCTTCATGCCGAATCCGCCGCCTACATCGGGAATGGTGACCCGGACCTGGTCCTTTCCAAGCCCGAAACACGTGATCAGGTCCTCCTTCATGCCCCAGACGCCCTGACCGCTAAAGGAGAAATGCAGGCGTTTGCCGTCCCATTCCGCAAAGCAGCCGCGAGGCTCCATCGAATTGCAGATGACGCGATTGTCCGCGACCCGCGTTGCCACGACATGCGCGGCCCCGGCAATCGCGCCGTCCACGGCAGCGGCGTCACCGGCCCGCCAATCAAAGGCGACATTGTCCGGCACCTCTTCATGGATCGCGTCGCCGCCAGGAGCCAGTTCCAGCTTGGCTCCAATTTCCTCCACGTCGGCAAAGACGCTCTCGGCAGCATCCTTCGCCTGTGCAAGCGATTCGGCCACGACAACGGCCACCGGTTCGCCCACGAACCGGACCTTGCCTTCCGCCAGGATCGGGCGACGCGGTTCGGCTGCTGTCGATCCATCGCTGTTCGTGACAACCTTCGTCCCAAGCGAGTAGTCCACGCCCATTGCCGCGAGATCATCGCTGGCCATCGCAAGAACCACGCCCGGCATTCCGCGTGCCTCTTCAAGATCCACGGACACCAGATGCCCATGCGCCACCTGCGATCTTACGAAGACCGCGTAGAGCGCGTCGTCTGGAACGATGTCATCGACGTACCGGCCAGCCCCGGTCAGAAATCTCCGGTCCTCGAGCCGTCGAACCGGCTGCGCCTTGCCAAACTTTTCCATCGAAACATCCGAATTGTCACTCCGCAAACCCTAGCCTTGTGTCAACCGGAGTCCAGAGGCCCACTGCACGCAATCCAAAAGGTCGGCGAACGTTTCTCGGGCGAACGTCCGCCGCATCGAAACGAAACCGAACATTTCCACTCGCAGGCACTTAAAGCGGCCAAATTCCCCATCGGCCTTTTCCTCGCCGCAAGGCAGCGATAAACGGTGCGCCGAACGGGAGGACCGACGCCATGGACAAGACCTTTGACGCCCACGAAGCCGAATCCCGCATCTATGCGGCGTGGGAGAATGCGGGGGCCTTCAAGGCGGGCGCCAATGCGCGGCCCGGTGCCGAACCGTTCTGCATCATGATCCCGCCGCCCAACGTGACCGGCGTCCTCCACATGGGTCACGCCTTCAACAACACACTCCAGGACATTCTCGTCCGCTGGCACAGGATGCGGGGCTTCGACACGCTTTGGCAGCCCGGACAGGATCACGCCGGCATCGCCACCCAGATGGTTGTCGAACGCATGCTGTCCGTGACAGGCCAGCCGTCACGGCGCGAAATGGGCCGCGAGGCATTCACCAGAAAGGTCTGGGAATGGAAGGAAGAATCCGGCGGAACCATCATCGAGCAACTCAAGCGCCTCGGCGCTAGCTGCGACTGGTCCCGAAACGCATTCACCATGTCGGGCGCGCCGGATGCACCCGCCAGCGAAGAGGGCAACTTCCATGACGCCGTCATTCGCGCCTTCGTAAAGATGCATGAAGACGGCCTCATCTACCGAGGCAAGCGCCTGGTCAACTGGGACCCGCATTTCGAGACCGCGATCTCGGACCTCGAGGTAGAGAACATCGAGGTCGATGGCCACATGTGGTACTTCAAGTACCCGCTCGCAGGAAATGCGACCTACGAGTACGTCGAGAAGGATGAAGACGGGAACGTAACCCTGCGCGAGACCCGGAACTACATCTCGATCGCGACCACGCGGCCCGATACCATGCTCGGCGACGGCGCGGTCGCGGTTCACCCTTCGGACGAGCGATATGCGCCAATCGTCGGAAAGCTCTGCGAAATCCCTGTCGGCCCGAAGGATCACCGCCGCCTGATCCCCATCATCACGGATCCGTACCCGGATCCCGAGTTCGGTTCCGGCGCGGTCAAGATCACCGGCGCCCATGACTTCAACGATTATGTTGTTGCCCGGCGCGGCAACATTCCCTTGTACCGCCTAATGGACACCAAGGGGCAAATGCGAAGTGACGGCACCCCATATGCCGAGGCCGCAGCGATCGCGATCAACGTTGCCGAGGGCAAGGAGAACCTATCAGAAGCCGACGCGGACGCGATCAATCTCGTCCCGGACGACCTGCGCGGACTTGACCGGTTCGAGGCGCGCAGCAAGGTCGTCGAACAGATTACCGCCGAAGGGCTCGCGGTCATGACCGTTGCAAGCGACTCGCGCCTTGGCAAGCAGCCATCGACGGGTGACGCGGGCGATGGAACCCCCGCCCCTCTCGTGGAAGCCAGGAAGATCATGCAGCCGTTCGGTGACCGTTCAAAGGTCGTCATCGAGCCCATGCTGACCGACCAGTGGTTCGTCGACACGGCGAAGATCGTCGACCCAGCCCTGGAAGCTGTTCGCGACGGCACGACGGAAATCCTGCCTGAGCAGCACAAGAAGGTCTATTTCAACTGGCTGACGAGCATCGAGCCGTGGTGCATTTCCCGCCAGCTCTGGTGGGGTCACCAGATTCCGGTCTGGTACGGCCCGAAGCTCAAGGACGGCATGCCAATCGCGACTGAATTCGAGGCCTTCTGCGCGGCCGACGAGGCCGGTGCCGTTGCGCTGGCCAAAGCGTTCTATTCCGCGGAGGTGGCGGTCGTCGCCGACGCCACGGCATACGACGAGGCAATTTCGGATAGCACGGCAATGGCAGCGTCCGGCAATGACTGGACTGCACCGCTCTACCGTGACCCCGACGTGCTGGACACCTGGTTCTCCTCCGGGCTCTGGCCCATCGGCACTCTCGGCTGGCCCGACAAGACTGCTGAACTCGAGAGATACTTCCCGACCAGCGTTCTGGTCACCGGCTTTGACATCATTTTCTTCTGGGTCGCGCGCATGATGATGATGCAGTACGCGATGGTCGGTGCCCGCCCGTTCGACACCGTCTACGTCCATGCTCTCGTGCGCGACGCGGCGGGCAACAAGATGTCGAAATCCTTGGGCAATGTCATCGACCCGATCGAGCTGGTCGACAAGTTCGGCGCCGACGCTGTCCGCTTCACGCTCACTTCCATGGCCGCCATGGGTCGAGACCTCAAGCTCTCGGAGAGCCGCGTCGCCGGATACCGCAACTTCACGACCAAGCTTTGGAACGCGGCCCGGTTTGCGGAATTGAATGGAGTCTTCGAGGTTGAGGAAAGGACCCCGGACGCCACGCAGACGGTCAACAAGTGGATAATTGGCGAGCTCGCAAAGACGCGCATCGCCGTCGACGAGGCGTTGGGCGGATTTCGCTTCAATGATGCCGCGAACGCGCTCTACACGTTTGTTTGGGGTACGTTCTGCGACTGGTTCGTCGAGTTCTCGAAGCCGCTGTTCGACACGGAACATGCCGAGGAAACGCGACGCACCATGGCTTGGCTGCTTGATCAGACCCTGATCCTGCTCCATCCGTTCATGCCGTTCATCACCGAGGAGCTATGGGCGCTTTCGGCACCGACGCGCAAGAAATTGCTCGTTCATGCGGATTGGGCGACCTGTGGCGAAGAACTCGTCGACGCCGCGGCAAAGACGGAAATCGGATGGGTCATCGACCTCATCGAGAAGGTTCGCTCGGTCCGAGGTGAAATGAACGTTCCGGCGGGAACGAAGACTCCGCTGCTCAAGCTGTCGCTTGATGCGGCAGGCGAGACGGCTTGGACAAACAACGAGTCCATGATCTTGCGTCAGGCGCGCATCGAGGCCCTGACTGACTCGGAATCGGCTCCCAAGGGATCTGCCACGATTGCCGCGCTTGGCGGCACTTTCGCATTGCCGCTCGAGGGATTGATCGACGTTGCGGTCGAGCGGGCACGGCTCGAAAAGACGGTCGGCAAGCTCGAATTGGAGTTCGCGGGGCTTCAGGGCCGCCTGGACAACAGGAAATTTCGCGAGAATGCAGCCGAAGACGTGATTGCCGAGACCGAGGAAGCGGCGTCACTGAAGGCCGAAGAGCTTGGCCGGCTCAGGACTGCGCTAGGTCGGATCGAGGAACTCGACTGAAATCCTTGCCGTCTCGTCGGTTTCTAGCAGCCATTCTTCTCACCAACTCAATCAGCGGACCAAACTAAAACCCGTCTGCCGACCGCAGCGCTGCGATGTACCGCGCGCGATAGTCGCTGTCGGCGATCAGTGTACCGCCTCCTGACCAATCGAGGAAAAGGTCGGGATCAATTGTGGCCAGATATGCATCGGCCATGATTCGCGCCCAGCGTCCGTTTCCGTTCGCAAAGGGGTGGACCCAGACCAGTTTGTGGTGGAAGCGTGCAGTAGCTTCGAGCGGTTCGTAGGTGCCGTTCTCGCGCCAGTACCGGGCGTCGTCGAGGCACGTGCGCATCTCGGTTGAAATGTGCCAGACCGATACGCCAATGTTCTTCTCGGCTTGCCTGTAGGTGCCTGCCCAGTCCCAAACCTTGCCGAGCAGGCGCCTATGGACCTCACGCGCGGCATCGTCGGTCAGGACATCGAAGGACTTCGGACGCCGCTCCAGCCAGGTCAACCCCTCGATGATGTTATCGCCCTCCAGTTCGTTCAACTCGCCGCGCGCGGAAATGTGCTTGCTCTTGAGACCTTGCAGCTCGTCAGGCGTGAGTGGGGTCGCGTCGGTGGGTTCGTGCAGTTCGATGGTCACTTCCAGAGATCCCTCGGCATTTCCCGCGCGAATTCGTTCGCCAACTCCTCGATCACTTCCTCCTGGCTGCGCAAGCCCTCGGTCTGCTCTTCCAGGGCCATATGCGCACGCGTGCGCTGGACGATACGTCTGGCCTTCTTGCGGGCCTGGGACATGACGATCTCCTTGACCGGACCCTCGCGTGGGATAATCGCGTAGACGAGCTTGCCGCCCATGGCCTCGGCCGTCTTTTCGAGCTGGTTCAGCGAGATGGTTCCCGCCCGTTCATTCTGGACGGAACTGTAGACGCTGTTGCGGGACACACCCAACCGTTCGGCAAGAGCGGAAGCGCCAATGCCGATGGCTTCTTGAAAGGTCATGATCCAGCCACCCACTGGCTTGACGAACGCCTGGGTCGCTTGGGTGGCTTGATTGATCTTTTCTTCGGCCTGCCGTTGTTTTGTGCGTGAGACGGACATTTGCCAACCTATGGATCTGCATAGTGGAGTTATTTTGTAATGTTCTAATATGGCAAAACTGAGAAAAATGCAATATTATCGAATGTCATTTTTGATAATTTTGCTAAACTGTGCTATGGCACAAGTTGCCAGGCATGCCCGTCACGCAAGTTCACGATTCAACGTCGCCACCCGAGCATCCGCTGTCTTGGCTCCGAGAGTTTCCGAGACGCCGACAGCATCATCGATGACTTGCGCATCTTGCATCCAGCGCTGCAAGGATTGCGTTGCGGCCACTCCGCGTCTCGAAATGCGCGTCGTTGCAATCCGCGGGACGGAACTTACGCGATGTTTCCGGATTGTTCAAAGCCCCAAATGTTGCGTAAGTTCCTCAATCATAGAGCAGCCTGCGCACCTCTTCGGGCCTGATTTCCTTGCCTGACTTTCGCGACTCGATGGCTGCGAAGGTCAAGGCGAGCGTCGCCAAGTTTCCGGATGCGGAGTTGTCCGGAGTGCGCCCGTCCTCGATGGCGCAGAGCAACTCGCCCATTGCGCCGCGAAAACCGTCATTGAACCACGTTCCCTCGAGGCGCGGCCTCGCAATGCCGTCGGCGGTGGTCAGCAACACCGACTGGGTACCGAGATCGGGCCCATCGGACACGAGGCTGCCGCTTGTCCCGGCAACAAATGTCGTGTCACGCGCCCCATGTGGCGCGCCGCCGTCAAAGACCAAGCTCGCCTGCCCGCCCTCCATCCGCACCAGTGCCTGTGCCAGAAGCGGCATCTTGTTCGCCTGACCGCGCGCCATGGCCGCCGTTGCAAAGACGCTCCCGACTCGCTCGCCTGCGAGAGAGGCCACGAAGTCGAACCAATGCACGCCGAAATCGAAGAGCACGAGATCCCCAACTTCGTCAAACGGCGTCCCGGCCGTCCAGCCGTGGTCCCAGTGGATACTGACATGAACGGTAAGAACGTCGCCGATCAGCCCGGCGCGAACCGCTTCGCGCATCCAGGCCATATGAGGGGACCAGCGTCCGTTCTGATTCACCGCCAGCTTGACACCGTGATCCTCCGCCAATTTCACGAGGCGTTGCCCTTCATCCAGATCGGTCACGAAGGGCTTTTGGCTCAGCACGTGCTTGCCGGCTCCAAGCGCGGCCTCAATGATCGGCGTTCTGTGTTCCGGGTGCAACGTCACGTCGATCACGTCGATGCTGTCGTCGGCCACGATCTTCCGCCAGTCGTCCTCAACAGACGCCTTGGGGCAGAATTCGGCCGCCCGCTCCTCGGCCTTGCTGCGCGTCCGGTTCCAGAGCGCGGCAACCTCCCAGCCCGCGGTCCTGTAGGCATCCAAATGGCTTGCGGATATCCCGCCGGTCCCGATCATGCCGATCCGGGGCCGATAGGATCTCGGCATTGGCGGGTGGTATGGCACGTCCGGCGCCGCGACTTCCTCAAGTACCTTTGACTTCAAGGCATATGTGTCGGTGTCAATCGGCCCCTCGGTCATGGCAGCAGCTCAAGTGTCTGTTTTCTGGCTGCGGACTGGACTGCGGTATCAACGATCCGCTGCGCGGTCAGGCACAGGGTGGGATCAAGCGGGCCTTCGACAGGCAAGTTTCCGGCAGTGCGGTGAACCGCGTATTCGATGGCATTGCGCTCCCCCTCCTTTAGCGGTTCGGCGGGAATTTCGTGCGGCTCAGGCTGCTCTCGGGTCTGGACGGTGACATGGCTCGCATAGTCCGGAGAGGCGATTGTGCCGTCGCTGCCAACGAAGGTGAAGCCGCACACCGGCTGCGGCTGGATTGTCCACGGGTCGGTAAACGTTCCCCAGCGCGTCTCCATCCGCGAAAGGCCGGTGGCGTAGCGGCAAACGGCTATGGCGTGCTGGTCGACTTCGATGCCGGGCGTTTCGTCGACAGTGCAAGTCACTTCGAGGGGCGCCGCCCCGCCCATGTACCATGTGCCAAGCGTTGCGCCGTAACCGAGATAGTCCAGAAGCGATCCGCCGCCGGACGCCTTCTTGTACCACCAGGACGTCGGCTTCTGTCGCTCGACATCTTCCGGGCTGACCTCGACCTTGTCGGCGAGGTGGTAGAGCGGACCGCGATTGCCGTCGTAGAAATGCACCTCCAGCAGCTTGCCGATCCGGCCTTCGTCGATCAGGCGTTTGGCGGTCACATGACTTTCGACCCACCTGAGCGGCCAGTTGATGATCAATTGGCGGCCAGTGCCGGTCATGGCTCGCATCATTCGGCGAGCGTCGGCCGCGGAAGCGGCAAAAGGCTTCTCCACAAATACATGGAGGTCATGAGGTGCCAGCCGCTCGGTGAAATCTGCGTGTTCCGCGGTTGCCGCGCAAAGGATGGCCATGTCAAATGGGCCGGACGACATGCAGGCATCGAAATCGGTGAAGACGCGATCCTCGGGTATTCCGAATGCGTCGACCGCAGACTGCATCCTGGATCTGTCTGGATCGAATATGCCGGCGATCTCTGCATCAGCGTGTTCGTGCACCATCCGAAGCAAGTCGCCCATATGCATGTGGTCGAAGCTGATTCCGACGATACGAAACTTGGTCATTCGAACCTCCTGTCTATCGCGTGCCTGCGATCCTGACATGGATCGCGGTGACGGCTAGAATGATGAGACCAAAGAACGCGGTGCGCGCGCCCTCCGGCATCTGCAACAACGTCAGCATGGTATCGAGGACCCGCAGGATCAGGGCGCCGACGATGGCACCTGCATAGCTGCCTCGCCCGCCGAAGATCGAGGTGCCCCCAATCACGGCCGCGGCCACCGAAGGCAGCAGGAGCGGGTTGGCCAGGCTGAGCGATGTCTGGCGGATCATGCCGAGATACAAGAGCCCAGCAATTGCCGCGATCAGGCCGGAAAGCGCGTATAGCGCCAGGTGAACCTGCCAAGCCCGAACGCCGGAAAGCTTGGTGGCGTTCTCGTTTGACCCCAGCGCAAACAACAGACGTCCGAACCCGGTGTAGCGCATCAGCCACAGGATGAATGCCGCGAACGGGACAAACAGGAACAGACCGTTCGGCATGCCGGCGGTTCGTCCGGTGCCCAGCATGACAAGAAAGCCCGGAATCTCTGATCCCGCATTGATGACCAGCCGCTGATAGACCTGCAGGCAACCTGTCGCGATCAGCCCGGTGCCGAGCGTCATGATCAATGGATGCACTCGCACGTGCCCGACACCGATGCCGTTTGCCAGCCCCACGACCAACCCTGACGCAAGCGCAACGAGAACCGCGGGACCGACACCCCAAAGCGTGCTGAGCGTCGCGCAAACAAAGGCCGATACGGTCGCCACGACGCCGACCGACAGATCGATGCCGGCAGTAAGCATCGTCAGAACCTGACAGGCTGCAAGCATTGCCAAGGGAATCGCGAACTTGATCAGGTTTCCGACCCAGAAGGTGGAAATCAGGCCGTCACGGCCTGCCCGTATCGGTGTCACGATCCCGGGCCGCATCACTTCGAGCACGACGATCATCAGAAACAGGACAATGAGGAGCGGAATGACCGGATTGTCTCGGAAGAGACGTCCGGCACGCAGGAGGGGAGGGTCGGTGGTCGACGTGCTCATTGCGATCCCCCTCTGCGAGTGACGGCGGTTCCGAGCATGACAACCGCGACCATGATCGTGCCTTCGATGATGGTGGTGACATTCGGATCGACAGCCAGCAATGTCAGGATTGTACGAATGATCCGAAGGATGAAGACGGCCAGGATCGGCCCCAGTAGCCCGCCCTTGCCGCCGCCAAGCACGACGCCGCCGAGCACCACGGCCGCGACGGAAGCCAGAAGGTAGGGTCCCGGCACCGGTTCGCCGATCCCGGTGAGCGCGGCAAGGCTCAGTCCGCCAAACGCGCAGAACAGCCCGCAGATGCCGTAGGCGCCGACCTTCGTCCACCCCACTGAGACGCCTGAACGAAATGCGGCCAGTTCATCCGAACCGACTGCATAGATCGACAGTCCAAGCTTGGTGCGCCGGATCGGCACCCACACCAGCGCGACGCACAGCGCGGTTATCAGGAGCGCCTTCGGCAGGCCGTAGAAGAGGAAGCTGCCGCGAATGCCCGCCTCCAGCCAGTCCGCAACCGCCCCGCCCGGCGTTTCAAGGATCAGCAATGCGGCACCTTCCCACACGAACAGCATGGCGAGCGTCACCACAATGTCGGGCACGCGGGTCAGGACAATCAACGCACCGTTTATGGCACCCATCAGCAATCCTGCCGCGAGAACGATGATGAGCGCCGGCACGCCCGCCATGCGTTCCATCAAGACCGCCGCGGTAACGGCGCAAACCGCCATCATTGAAGCAACCGAAAGGTCTATGCCACCGACAATGACCACGACCGCCATGCCGGCAGTGGCAAAGGCAAAGGGAAGCGCCGCCCGTGCGACGCTCTCCAATCCGGACGCGCCGAAGGAAGGCTGAATGAGCTTGGTGACTGCCAGAAGCAGCACCAGCAGGACTGCGAGGCTCAGAACCCAGATGTGTTTCCTGACTGCGCGTGTCACGACGCCGCGTCCGTCGCCGTCAGGCCGTAGGCCGCACGCATCAGGGTTTGCTCGTCCGCCTCCGCAGAGTCGATGACATCGACAACGCGACCGTTGAAGATCACCACCACCCGATCGCAGGCAAGCGCCACTTCCTCAAGCTCGGACGTGTAATAGAGAACCGATGCCCCGTTCTCGGCCAATTCTCGAACCAGCGGATAGACCTGGCGCTTGGTCCGCACGTCGATGCCGCGGGTCGGATCGAACAACAAGAGCGTTTCGACACCGACGGCAAGCCACCTGCCGATCGTCACCTTCTGCTGGTTCCCACCAGAAAGCCGCTGCACTTCGCTTTGGGCGCGTATGTCGATCTGCAGCTTGTCGACGGCATAGTTGACCCGGTCCTGCTCTCGCCGCGCCTTGCGCTGCCCCCACGACCCGAACCGGGCCGAAAACGGCAGCGCAATGTTCTCTGTCACCGAACGTTGCGGGAAGAGCGCTTCGGCCCGATTGCCCGGCACGAAGGCCACGCCCTTCGCAATCGCGTCCGCCGGGTGGTTGAAGCTCACCTCCTGGCCGTCGATCTCGATTGAGCCCCCGGTCGGTCTGGTGAAGCCTGCCAAGACGTTGAAGAGCTCGTCCTGCCCCTGACCTTCAAGGGCGACGACGCCAAGAACCTCTCCGGGAAACAGATCGAAGGATACGTCCGAGACCTTCGGTACAGACGCGAGAGCGGTGACGCGCAGCCTCGGACGTTCGGCATCGGCGGGCGTGGCTGCCGCGATTCGGCCGCGGTCGAGGTCGATCTTCTGGCCCAGCATCAGCTCGACCGCGCGTTCTTCGACTCCAGGCTCGATTTCAATCTCTCCCACCGTGCGCCCGTCGCGCAGTATCGTCGCGCGATCACAAAGCTCGGATATTTCCGCGAAGCGATGGGAGACATAGATCACCCCCATGCCGTCATCCGCCTTGGCACGCACGACCTTCAGCACGCGATCGACGAGATCCGTGGGAAGCGCCGCCGTCATTTCGTCCAACAGCAGGACATCGGGCTCGCTGGCAAGCGCCCGGGCCAGGTCGAGAATGCGGAGCGTTGCCAAGGGCAGATCGCCGATCATGTCGCTCAGCGAAAGACCTTCTGCCCCAAGCTCCTCGACCCACCTGATGAACGGCTCACCGGGCGTGTCCCCGAGTTTCAGATTGTCCGCCACATCCAGGTCAGGAATGAGCGATGGCTCCTGATAGACAGGTACAAGACCCGAGCGCCGCGCTTCTGCCGGGCTGCCGACATGTGCCTCGCGACCGCGGATCAGGACCTCGCCGGCATCGGGCTTCAATGCGCCAGTGATGATCTTCACAAACGTCGACTTCCCGGCGCCGTTTGCACCCATGAGCGCCACGATTTCGCGCTCCGCAACTCGGAGCCGCGCATCGGTCAACGCCCTGACAGCACCAAAGCTCTTGGCGACGCCTGAGGCGTCAAGAAGCCCGGATTCACCTTTCATGCTGTTCAAGAAATCCGCTCATCCCGCCCAGGCCCCCGCCGCTATCCGGCGGGGGCCAAAGACGCCGGGATCAGCCGTCACCCGGACCCTTGCAGGCGATGATCTGCTCCATCGTGTAATCCGTCCAGCCCGGCACGGTCACTGACACCGGCCATTCCGGATCGAGGTTGGGGTTCTGCGCCGCCATGATCGTGGCCCTGCCTGCATCCGTGCCGTTTTCCCAAAGCACAGGATCGACGAGCACCGTCTTGCTGTCCGGAGCTTCGCCATTCAGGATGTCGACGGCCAAGGCGATGCCGGCTCCACCCACCGAACCAGGGTTCGTGACCGCGGCGCCCGTGAGTCCTTCCACCTCCGTGAGATACTGGACAAATCCTGCATTGTCGGCGCCGACGATCGGCACAAGCTCGGCACCCGATTCAACAAACGCATCCACGATCACGTTGTCGATGCCGCTGGTCCAGACCCCGTCGAACGGGATGCCGGTGGCCAGGAAGTCGAACATCTGTTGCTTGCCCTGATCCTGCTGCCATCCAGTAAAGACCTCGTGCACCACGTTGATGCCCGGAGATTCCGCAAGGGCGCGCTTGAAGCCATTGTCGCGATCGGTGTCAGCCGAGACCCCCGCGATCCCGCGCATGTAGACGACATCGCCGGAGCCGCCAAGCTGTTCGAACAGCCACTTGGCGCCGAGATAGGCGTACTCCTCCTGGTTGTTGGACAGGATGTACGCGCCCTCGGCGGTCACCCCGGCATCCACTGCCACGACGACGATGTCTTGCGCCATGGCCGATTCCAGCGCCGAATTCAATGCGTCCGGGTTCGACGGATTCAATACGATCGCGTCCACACCCGCTTCGATCAGGTTGTTGATGTCCTCGAGCTGGCCCGCGGAATCGGTGTTACGATGCGCGACGATCAGATTGGCCACTTCGCCCTCCACCAGGGCCTGCGCTTGCATTGCGCAGATCATCTGTTCGCGCCAACCGTTGCCCTGAACGGTATTGGACACACCGATCGTATAGGCATTGTGACCGTCGGCGTAGACAGCCGAGGCGAAAGATGCCGCAATCGAAATCGTGGCGGCGCCGTAGATCAGGTTCTTCATTGGTAGTCCTCCTAGTTAGGTTCGCACATTGATGGACGGGGCATTGGTGCCCTTCTACTTTATGAACGGCTGCAAGACATCGCGGGCCAGCAAGAAGCCACGCTTTACCTTCTCATCCGATCCTTCGAATAGCCTGTCTTCGTGTTCGATGATGATCGGCCCGTCGTATCCGGCACGATAGAGGCCCGAAAAGAAGCCGGACCAATCGACATCGCCAAGCCCGCACAGGCGCGGAACCTGCCATCCCATGCCAGCGGAGATGGTCCCGTTCTCGTAGAGGCCGTCGCGATCCACCATCAGGTCCTTGGCATGGACATGGGCCATGTGCGGACCGAACTCCTTGATGAACCGAGTCTGGTCGATGAACTGCCAGATCAAGTGCGAAGGGTCGAAATTCATGCCGACCGCTTCGCCCCATTCCTCGAAGATGCGACGCCAGATCCGAGGCGAATAGGCAATGTTGTGCCCGCCCGGCCATTCATCGTAGCTGAAGATCATCGGGCAGTTTTCAAAGCAAAGCCGGACACCCGCGTCCTGCGCGTGCTTTACGACAGGCGTGAGAATCTCCGTCGCGCGCGCCCAGTTCTCATCGACGTTCAAGGTTCGATCGCCGCCTACGAACGTGTTGACGACAGGGATGCCCATGATGCCTGCCGCCGTGATCACCTTCTTCAGGTGCCCGATCACCTCGTTGCGGTGCCCCGCGTCCGCATGCAGCGGATTCGGATAGTATCCCAGGCCTGAAATCTCGATCCCGTGCGCGGACAGGCTGGCGATAATGTCCGCGCCTGCGTCTGCCGTCAGCCCGTCCACGTCGATGTGGCTTGTCCCGGCATAGCGTCGTTTCTCGCCGCCCGACGCCGGCCAGCATGCGACTTCAAGAGCGGCAAAACCGTTCTTTCCGGCCCAGGACGCCACGTCGGTCAGGGCGGTGTCTTCAAGCGGTGCGGTCAGCAATCCCAACTTCATGGTGTCTCCCTATCCTTCGCTCAAATCCACCCAACGGCTTTCTCGCGTCGACTTCAGAACGGCGTCGCAGAATTGCATTTCCAGATGCCCGTCCTCAAAGGTCGCCCATGTCGAGTCCGCCTGTCGGCCGCCCCCGGAGATGTCGCGATACACCTGCCGGAATAAGGCGCAAAAACTGTCGGCAAAACCTTCGACATGCCCGGGCGGCAGGGTCGCGGCTGCAATCCCCGTTTCGTTCATCAACGTGAAGTCGCGATGCAGGACCTCGTTAGCGCCATCGCGATGCCCCAGCCAAAGGTGATCGGGGGTTTCCGAATGCCACGCTGCCGACCCGAGCGATCCCGCGATATCCCAGACGAGTTCGTTCTTGCGGCCGACATTGATCTGGCTCGTCGACATCACGCCCCGCGCGCCTGTGTCATACCGTATCAGAATGCCGGCAGCATCGTCGGTGTCGACCCGGACCTTCTCCGTCTGCCCCGCAGAGGATGAGAACGTCTCAACCGGGCCGGTCGGCTTCTCCCGTTCCGGGACAAAGGTCGCCAGGTCCGAAAGGACACGAACCGGCTTCAGCCCGGTAATGAACGTCGTCAGGTCCAGCCAATGCGTCCCGATATCGCCGACCGAACGCAGAGCACCGCCCTTGTCCGCCTCGAGCCGCCAGTTCCAGTCGGTCGGTTTGGCAAGCCAGTCCTGATGGTAATGTCCCGTCACGAACCGGATGTCGCCCAATCCGCCGTCTGCCACCAGGCGATGCGCATGCTGGTTCAGCGGATAGAAGCGGATGTTGTAGCAAACCGCCGCAATGCAACCGCTGGATAGCGCGATCTCCACCAGTTCTCCAGATTGCTCCGCCGTGACCGCCAACGGCTTTTCGCAGATCACGTGCTTGCCGGCCTGCAAGAGCGCCTTCACCTGTGGAAAGTGCGCATTGTTCGGGGAAGTGACATGCACGACCGAGGCGCCATCGTCGGCTACGAGCTCTGCGAGGTCGGCATAGGCACGACCCACACCGAGTTCAGCCGCCCGGGCCGCCCCGCGATCCGCGCTGCTTCCCAGCATGCCTCGAACATCCAGGCCCAATCTCCGAACGGCAGCCAAATGCACGCTGCCAATGAAACCCGTGCCAATGATCGCCACACCGATCGTCATTCAGTCATCTCCTCACGCGCGGTGACGGCGGCGCAGTCGACCATCACGACTGTTCATTTTCTGCGCGCCGCCAGAGCTGCGACGGCCGTGGTCCGCACATCCAGCTGAACACATTCGGACCGCGAGCGGTCTTCCCCCGCAGACACGATCTCGACCCCGGTGATGACGACATTCGCGCCGGCATCTTGAAAGGCGCGTGCAATGGCTGCTCCGATGCCGTCCCGGCTCGCCCCAATCACCTAATCGTCCGTTCCGGCAGAATTGCAGGTGGCGACACTTGGCATCCCATCCCCTTCCGCCTTCAAGCCTTTCAGCGTCGTGGCCGCTTCGCAACAGGTTATTCAACTCGCCAAATTCCCCGCTTCCACGTCGTGTTGCCAATATCGGCATTGCTAACTTGAGCGGGAAAGCAAGAGGCAGGTGCTCCTGCATTGATCGCAATGAACGCGTCCCGGCAATGCAATCCACCATCCACAAAGTTCGCTTCCGTCCCGATCCCGGCCGCATTGACAAGCCCAACAGTCCGCCGGAATGCGCACATTCCGCCTCCCTTGTCCTGGCAGCGGCGGACCAATCGTGAGGAACCTCGACCAGCGCCTTCACACGAATTTCGCCAGGCAAGCGCTCCGAAACGCGTTTTGGACCAGCGGCATCCACGTCCGCCAGCGACAAGGCATCGGCGCTCGACGCGACGACATCCAATGCCATCGCGCGGCCAGTCCCGCTTGCCGCCCCAATGACGACAATGGACGGTCCATCACGGCTCGCCTTCATGTCAATCGACCCTTGGGAATGTTCTCGCGCAGGATTATGCGGGGTTCAATATGTGTCAGCGGCAGGATCGAGGGACCTGACGCAATCGCCCCGAGCAAGTGAAATACCGCCTGTTCGCCGACCGCGCGCGCGTTCTGATCGATAACGGCGTCGATGCGATCCTCCACCAGCCAGGATCGCGAACTCTTCGTAAGGTCGTGCATCACGACACGGGGCCGGTCCTGTCGGTCCTCCAAGGCCTCGACGATGCCCCTCCGGCCAGCGCCCACGCAATACACTGCGACAAGATCCGGCACATTTCGAAGCAGCTTCGCCAACTCGGCGCGTAACTTGGCACTGTCTTCGCCTGTTTCGATCGTCGGCAGGATGTCCAGCCCGGGATGATGCTCGGCCATGAAGGTGACGAAGCCGGCCTCGCGCTCCTGATGGCCATGAAATGCGCGGCTGCCGCAAAACACCGCCACCGCGCCTTCGGGCCGACCGACCAGCATACCGATGATCTGGCCAGCCGTTCTGCCCGCAACCCGATTGTCGATGCCGACATAGGAAGACCGCGGCGTCGACAGCACGTCGGAAGCCAGCGTTACGACGCGCACGCCGGACTCGCAGAGCCGCCGGATGGCATCCCGCGTGCGAGGATGATCTGTCGTGATGACGCCGACACCCTCGGTACTGAGGCCGACGCGATCAAGAGCGGCAACAAGGGAATCCGGCCCGATGCCGTCGAGCCAGAGTATGTTGCAACTCTTCACCAGCGGCTGCGTCTGTGCACAGAGCTGGATGCTCTCTGCCACATCGCGCATGAAGGCATTCCTGGAATGCGGGATCAGGAATTCCAGTCGGGCCGCGTGGGACGGCAACGGCACCATGCCTTCCGACGGCAGATAACCAAGATCGCGTGCGGCGCGCATCACGCGCTGCCGGTTCGGGGCGCTCACGCCGGCACGGCCATTGAGCGCACGGTCCACCGTAGCTGGCGAAACGCCTGCCTTGTCTGCGATATCCGAGATCGTTGCGCGGCCCATGCGACGGGGCTCCCTCCCAAACCTGCGTCGACCATACGAAAGTCTCCGAAAAATCCGGAGTTGTCATGCATGGCATACATCAGATTCCATCATTGGGCCGCAGGGTCGGCAATTTCGGAGAAAGCCGGATGGGTTTCTGCGTGCCAAGAACGCGGCCGAAAGGTCACGATTGCACGCCATATGATGCGCTTCCTTCGGCGCATGCGGTCGATTCACGTCCAAATATGGAATCCAGAGGCAAACGGTACCGTGCGCCAGACACCAGGTCTTGTGGGCCATCTTGTCCATGATGGAATCTGATGGTCTTGCCGCTTGTGACACGGTGGCCGAATCGCAATCCTGACACGAGCAACAGGCTGCCGGAGGTGCCGAGGGCACCTATCCAGACCAGGGGACAGAGTGACAGACACCGCGTCATCGTGGGACCACACTCAAACGGCCAGGGACTATTCGCTGACCGGCCCGTCCTCCAAACACGCCGTAGAAGCGGGGCTGGCCGCGGCGGAGTGGTATCACAGCGAGCTTTCGCGCGAGACCATGAAAGCTCTGATGACGCGCCGCGACGGACCCGCAGTCCGCGACACGCTGGTCTGGGCAGCGCTGCATGTCGTCCTTGCGGCAGGTGGAATATTTTTCTGGGGCGGATGGATCGCGCTGCCCTTCTGGCTTGCCTACGGCGTGATTTACGGCTCGGCCTGCGATAGCCGTTGGCACGAATGCGGTCATGGCACCGCATTCCGGACCCGCTGGATGAACGACGTGGTCTATCACGTTGCGTCCTTTCAGATCATGCGGAACCCGGTGAACTGGCGCTGGAGTCACGCCCGCCACCATACCGATACAATCATTGTCGGGCGCGACCCCGAAATCGTGTGGATGCATCCGATCAACCTGACCTTGAAGGCTCTTGCATATTTCGGCATCTGGGACACTTGGAGTTCGCTTCTGGTCCTGGCGCGAAACGCGACGGGCGAGCTTTCTCCTGACGAAAGGGACTACATCCCGGAAAGCGAGTGGCCCAAGGCGGTGTTCTGGGCACGCGTTCACATGGGCGTCTATGCCGTGGTCGCAGCCGTCGCCTTCGGGATGTTGGCGGCCGGGATGGGATGGATGTCTGCCATCCCGCCACTCTTGATCGGCGGTCCGCGGATTTACGGGTGCTGGCACTTCGTGATGACCGGGCTTCTGCAGCACGGCGGGCTGGCCGAGGACGTGATCGACCACCGGCTCAATTCGCGCACGCTCTACCTCAATCCGGTGTCACGCTGGCTCTACTGGAACATGAACTATCACATCGAGCATCACATGTTTCCGATGGTGCCCTATCACGCGCTGCCTGCGCTGCACGAAGCGATCAAGGATGACCTACCGCCGCCAAACACGTCGCTTTGGGACGCCTACCGCGAGATGATGGCCGCCGTGATGCGGCAGCGACGCGAACCCGGCTACTACGTGCGAAAAGAGCTGCCACCCACTGCCCGGCCCTACAGGGAAGACCTGCACGTGTCCGTGCCGTTCCGAGACGCAACAGGATGACAGGACCGTTCCAGAGTGAATTGAGCCGCCGTGCCTTGGCCTGATGCTCGCGTCACCGAGGAAGTCGCGGAGGGCGACTTGGTCACGCACAACATTCACCACGCATTTCAAGTCTTTGACCGAATGGCCGTTTTGCGACACGGTGAATTCGTGGCCGATGATCTCGGCCCGAGAACTTCCGGCATCGGAGACGCGGAATACATCATCGCTGGCGAGGAACCGCAGGCATGACCCGAATATCGGCGGATGGCATAGAGCTGTCCTTCGATCGCCGAATCGGGCTCATCGAACGTTTCGTCGTTTTTGACAACGGTGTCGAAGTCGCGCCGCTTCATCGTGCGCCGTGGGTAGGTACCGACGAGGCCATGCCGCCCGATACCGCGCCGCACTTGGCTGCGCTTGGCGGCGACTTCTTCTGCGCCCCGTTTGCCGCACGTGAAGGCGGTTCGCCGCTACATGGCTGGCCCGCAAATTCCGTCTGGAACATTGAAAGGAAGGAAGGCGGCGTGCTTCGTGCCGCATTGGGAAAGCAGGTATTCGGTGCCCGGCTGGTCAAGGAACTGATCTTGCGCGATGGTCATCCCTTCGTCTACCAAAGTCACAAGTTCACTGGTGGCAACGAGCGCGTGCCTGTCGCCAACCACGCCAACCTTTCCCTGCCTCGGGGCGGAATCATCCGGACATCGCCCAAAGTATGCTGGGAGACTCCGAAAGATCCCCAGGAAAGCGATCCGGCCAGAGGCAGATCGGCCCTGAAATACCCCGCGAACAGCAACTCGCCAAAGGCGTTTCCGGGCTTCGCAAGCGATGTGGATCTTACCACTTTTCCCTGGCACCCGCGCCACGAGGATCTTGTGATGGGCATCGAAAAAGGCGGGCACGAGCTCGGTTGGACGGCAGTGTCTCGCCCTGCAAGCGGCGACCTGTTTCTCTCTCTCCGAAACCCGCGGCAACTGCCGATGACAGTGCTTTGGCACTCGAATGGCGGTCGTGACTACCCGCCGTGGAACGGTCGACATCGTGGCTGCCTGGGCATCGAGGAGGGCGCGGCATCGCACATGCTGGGCCTTTCAGACGAGGCGGTGCTGTGCGGCCCAGGCAAGCTGTCGCTCGATCCGGGTGGCAGCGTGGACGTCAGGCACGTCATTGGTGCCGTCTGCTGGCCAGCCGGCGAACCGGTCGTAGACATTGGTCTGAGCGACATGTCGCTCCAGATCAAGGGTGAGGCAGGCATGGTGCGCAATCTGCCCATAGACGGCGAATTCCTGGCGCTTTGAGATGGCCTGACCGGGTTGGATCTACCCACGAAGTTCGGGCAGTCGCTCAACGTCAAACCTGAAGGAGTCCTTTGCGCAACCAGTTCCGCCCTGACCAACGGGAGGGTGCCGCAAGATCAGGGCCGCATTCCGCCATGAGCGATCTGCCTTTCCTTCTTGTAAATTTCTGAGCCGACTGAACATCCTCGTTGCACGCTGCCCATTGCCGCACCTGGTCGAGAGACGAATCAGGCGTCCCGTGGATCCCGCAAGGCCGACACTGGCGCTGCTCATGCCGGAAGGCGAGCCCTGATTCGGCGCACCCCTATACGGACTCTGCAGTCTGGGCACCCCGTCAAGAACCGGACCAACTGTCTAACATGCGACCGAGACCTCACGGCTGCCCGGCCAACAGTCTCGCGGCAGTTCTGAAACGGCCTTCCCGAGCATGCACCCGGGCGGCAGCCGCGCCGGCCGACCGCACTCGGCAGCCAAATCGACATAGACATCCGCCGACCAAACCTCCCGAGCCCCAGTTGCCAACTACCGGTTCGCATGCCGCCGCGCTTGGGAGTCGCATCAAGCGCGGCATAGGCAGCCTCGTCGGCCAGGAAGGTAGCGTCGTGGTGACCGGAGGCAATGCGGGGAAGCGTTCCCGCGGTTCCTGCTGGTCGCCACCGTCGCGCAGACCTCGAATTGTGCAACTGTGACGAACTGCAATCACTGTCGCCGCGATTTGGGTTCATCGGCCGAGTCCACTCGGATCCGCGTCACGTTCCCAATTTGCGGTTTCGGATTCCATCGGCCTGGGCTGCCTCCTTGCGATGCGGAGTTCGCGGATCGTGATCGATTCGGTGTTTGCGATGCCGTGCCGCCTGGCCCAACTCTTGATCGCCCGGCTTGTCGTTCGCGCGTCGTCGCCACGCAGTCCTTCCTCGCGGAGCACGATTCGCTGTCTAGGCTTCGTCCCGATCACGACCTCGTGCCAGCAGCGCAATCGCATGCGCAGCGGAGGTGCATGCGTCGGCCCGTCCAGGCCGCGCGAGCCGATCCAGTTCACGTAGCGATAGCGCGTACCCGGCTCGACGTCACGCCATTGCGAGATCGCGTCATCCGAGATCAGCCAACAGTTGGCCGCTCGTACCATCTCAACCTGCCGCCGCACATCCTCAAACGGAAGCCGACGTTCCACCCAAGTTGCCTCCCCGACCCAAGCGATCAATGTTGAAAATCGTCCCGTACCGATCGCGCCAGGCACCCGGGTTTCGGCATAGTCGTGTGCGCCGCGCACCCAGATGCCGTTCTCGCCATACCCATCGGGCACCTGGTGCTCTCGCCCGTCCTCGCCCGGCTCGATCCCGGCAACGAAAATTTCTCCGACGGTTCCGCGCCCGGAGCCTTCAATCTCAAACAGATCGTCATCGAGATTCTCGTCCAGTTCCGCCATTCCCCCGTAGATCCGGTAGACGTTTCCCCGGCTCTTCAACGCCCGTAGGACAAGCACAGGACCCTTCTCGCCGGGTCCCGCGTTTCTTGTCGACGAGTCGTTCCGACTGCCAACCGTCCATTTGAATCGTTCCTGTTCGAGGACATGCATCGCCTGGTGGATGCGCGGCCCTGCACTCCAGACACTTCGGCCACGCACCGTCCGCCGAACGGCCGCCTCCTCCATACGAATCCCTGACGCACCTAGCGTGAACCTCGTACAGGACAAGGCAGCGCCGATACCCTTGACATTCCGTGTGCCCAGAATGGTGCCGACTTGCTCGCTCGAAAGCTCCGTGCCGCCTTGCGCGAGCCGGGTCAGCAACGGCAGCCCGGCCCAGTGCCGGGCCAGATCGTCATAGGTCGTTCGGCTCATCAAACCCTCCTGCGTTCAATCGTCATCGAATGTCACCGGACCACTTGCTCCGTGACGCCTCATTTCGCCTCTAGCCCTTCATGTGCCTGAAGACGAGGGGACCGGTCAGAAATGTATCCGCGTGAACGTTGCCTCGCACTTGCTGTCGATCCTGGAAAGCCCGAGCCGTCACATCACCAAAATCGAGCGTCTCGCGCCGAGTGAAGCAGTATACGTGACCGTAGTCCACGTCGTGACGGGCTTCTTGCAGTTGGACGAAAGCGAAGGCGGCATCATTAGCGGTCGAGGGACCGGCTCCAGATCCGAACCGGACGAGAGTTGCGGAGATGTCGAATTCTTGGTGAACGCGGCATCAGCCCAATTTGCTCACTTGTCGGGCGTGGCCGGAAACATCGCCAAATGCCCACTGGTGGCCCCTCTTCAGTGCTGCCCTGACGGAGGGCGGGAACCACGCGACTAAGGCAGTCACCCGATGCCGCCGGGCTTCTCTGCCTTGTTCCAGAAGACAAAGTACCTCTGCATCCAAACGACGGTGAAATACAACGCGAGTCCCAATAGGCTCAGGTACAGAATGAGCGCGAACACACGAGGCGTGTCCAGTTGGCTGGCCGACTGGCGTATCAGTGCTCCGAAGCCTCTTCCGCCACCGAGAAATTCTCCGGTGATTGCCCCTGCCATGACACCGACTGACGCAATTTTGAGTCCGGTAAAGATGTATGGGAGACCGGTTGGCAACTTGAGGCGCAGAAGCGTCTGAAGACGAGTGGCGCCCATGGATTTGAACAGCAACCGCTCATTCTCGCTCGCGGCATACAGGCCAGCCGCTGTTGCGACGACAATTGGAAAGGTGGCGATAAAAGCGGCAAGGGCAACCTTCGACCCTATATCGAATCCGAGCCACGCAATAAAGAGCGGTGCAAATGCGACCTTCGGCATTGTATCGATTGCTACAAGGTAGGGCATCACTGCCCGTTCCCCGAACTTTGTTTCGCCCACGAGAACACCCAAGGAAAAGCCAATTCCCGCAGCGATCAGAAATCCATAGGCAACCGTGAGAGTGGTCGTCCAAAGCGCGTCCACCATGTACTCGCCCGCAATTAGGTTTCCGCCAACGAAGATCAGGTCTTCAAGTGTTTCTGCCGGTGTCGGCAGGATGATTGCCGACACCCAGCCCATTCTCGTGACGAGATCCCAGATCGCGACAACAGCGACGAAAAGAAATGTCATCGCGATCCAGCGCGGAATCCGGTCGATCAGTGCTTCTCGCTCTTCCCAGACAGTGTCTTCAACTTCGGGTCGGCTCGCGTCCGTCATTCGTGGGCCTCCTTGCCCAATAGCTCGCGTATATGGGCAACAATTTCGCCAAATTCCTGTGTATTGATCATTTCTAGAGTGCGTGGCCGAGGCAAGTCGATCCTTACATCCTCGACGATTCGACCAGGCCGTGCTTTCATCACCTGAATGCGATCCGAGAGTATGACGGCTTCTTCCAATGAATGTGTAACAAGAAACGCGGTGGCACCGCGCTCCATGCAGATGCGTTGAAACTCCATGTTCATGAAATCGCGCGTGAATTCGTCTAGTGCCGAAAACGGCTCGTCAAGCAGCAACATCGCGGGGTCGGCAACAAGCATTCGACAAATCGAGGCACGCTGGGCCATGCCGCCAGATAGCTCGCCGGGATAGACATTCGGGAAATCGCCAAGTCCGACCAATTCCAGAAGATCCATCGCGCGCACGTGTGCCGCCTTTGCCGCTGCGCGACCTTCCCGGATCTCAATTGGTAAAACGATGTTTTCGATCGTGGTCTTCCAAGGCAGCAGGGTCGCCTGCTGAAACATCATCCCGATATCGGGCCTTGGGCCAAGCACGGGACGGCCATCAAGAACAACGCGGCCGGTCGTGGGAGGTAGGAGCCCCGCCATAATTTTGAGTAGTGTCGACTTTCCACAGCCCGACGTCCCGATTACCGACACAAACTCGCCCTTATGGATCGTAAGATACACGTCGGAGAGCGCCGTCAGGTTGTTTCTGGCATAGGTCTTCGACAACCGCTCGATTTCGTATACTGGCAATGACTGAGGGACAGCCGTTTGCAGTTCGAGTGGAAGGGGCTCCACCTTCGACATTAAGCGTTCCAGCCGCCTACGAACTCATTCGTATAGACCGCCGAAAGATCCGAAATTGGTTCGGATAGCGCACCAGAGGCGACTGCCGAATCATGAATCGCTTGCCAATGCTCCGGGGGTTGATATCCGTAACCCTCTCCAATGTAAGCGTCGGTCGGCGTCATGCGGACCAGCACGCCATCAAAGAGCGAGGAAGCATAGTCCTGCTCCCCCTCCTGGGGGTTGCCGGCTGCGCAATGGGCCAGACAGGCATCCTTGTTCGCGGGATCAGACGCGAAGCGTGTTGCACGGACGAGTGCGCGGCCAAATGCAGGAGCAAGATCTGGCATGGCTGCCATCTGGCTCTCCAGCATCGCGATTCCGTTTCCGAAGAAGCCGAGGTAGGCCTCTGGCGTGATTTCCCTGAGGTTCAGGCCGCGCGCCGCGAGGATTGCCGCGTCGGATACCGCGCCGGCATAGGAATTGACCTCATCGCGCAGGAACGCAACGGCCGCCGTCCCTCCATCGCCAACCGGTAGGTAAGTGAAATCGTTGTCAACGGTCATGCCAAGATCTGCCATGATGGCGCTGGTAAACGAGACTTCCGCACCGTCAGCTGTGCCGACGCCAATGACCGTGCCCTTTAGATCGGCCGGCGTCTGGTACGGGCTGTCGTCCTTCACCAATAGTCCGAAAACCGACTTGGGATAGAGATTGTAGAGGAACTTCACGTCTACACCGCGTGCCCGGGCACCAAGCGTTGGACCAGGTCCGGGCGCACCGATCTGTGCCTGCCCTGCAGTCATCGCCTGAAGCACGGCTGAAGAGCCATCGATTGCTTCGAGCGTCGGCGACAGACCCTCTTCCCCGAAATACCCTTCACCCACGGCAACCCAGTACGGGAGCCATGTCAGGGCCGACGGGTTCGGCACAGCGAATGTTATCGCTGTCTGCGCCCTGACGAATGCCGGCGAGCCGAGTGCCGCAAGCGCCGTGCCACCGAAGGCAAGCCTTCCAAATCCACGGCGTGTTAGTTGGCTTCGTGTCGTCATCTTTTCGTCCTCCTGATTGTTCGGTTTGGCTCCCATTTGGACAAATTTGTCCAAGGCAACCAAATTCAAAGGTACACGAAACTATATGTGAAGACAAAGAAAATTGGTCCATGCACAGGGCTATTTTTTTGTCGGTCCGGTGATCGTCACGCGGTGATTTTGGGGCTGGCCATTCCGTTTTCGATGTGGCAACCTGCCGGCCATTGTGATTCTTCCGCCCCCGGATTCCTCCATCGACCTTCGCGAGGTGACGG
>JAJDVJ010000180.1 GCA_022826205.1 Silicimonas sp.
GGCGCATAGCGGCGACTATGAGGAATGGGGCGTAAGCGGTCTGGTCAAACTAGATCCAGGCCCTGCCGGCGTGGGACTCGCTTTCAGCGTGCGGCCGATGTGGGGCCAGACAGCCAGCGGTGTGCAACAGTTGTGGGAGACAGGCGTGACCGGCGGGCTGACGCCGGTTGGCCAGGCGAGCGAGCGGTTGGATGCAAGCGTGAGCTACGGAATGCCGGTGTTCGATGGGCGTTACCTGGGGACGCCGGAGTTGGGCCTTGCGCATTCAGAGGTTGGCGACGAATGGCGACTGGGCTGGAAGCTTGCGCGCGCTGAGAGCAAGCGCGCTTCCTTGAACCTCGCGCTCGGCCTCGACGCGACACGATGGGAACCCGCGACCGGTGCGGCGCCAAAGAAGGGGTTCGGACTCAGCGGGACTGTAACTTGGTAGATGAAGTCGACACGGGCGGTCAACTCTGGTTGGCATCCGTAGTCACATAGATCCTGGGAGGCAATGCTGCTGACTTGGGATCCGCACGACGTGCCCGTCGCTGCAGTTGCCTGCTTCTCAGGGGAGGTGGGCAGCGCGGGAAACTGCCGGCATGCCAGCATGGAGTTGCTCATCTAATTGCAGGGATAGCAAGGCAATCGGGGAAGCCGGGGTCGCCGCCCGATTGAAGGTGGTCAAGGCTACCCAGGTCGCGACAGGGATTCCGAGTGCGGTGGGGATCGGGACGACTTTCGCGCCGCCGGACGGCGAAGGCTTCCCATTCGTTGTTCATTGGGCTTGACGCATCATTCATCGGACAAGACATGATCGTCGCACGGGAATCGGGACCCAATCGCATTCTATCGAAGGTCGAGATGAACCTTGGGCGCCGACGGTGATCGACGGTCTTGGCTGACACGTGCAGCGCTCGGAGCACCCAGCCGGCGAAGAGAGACGGGCGTGATGGACGAGGCCAAAGACCTGAACACGCTCCAGTTCGTCAGGACTCAGTTTGATCGGTGCATGCCTGGCAGAGGCCAGTCTCCGCGGCGTGGTTCCCTCGACCGACGTTATGTGTTCTGATGTTCCACGGTCCGCGTGTCAAAGATCTTTCAAGAGCGCGCGATATTGCGTGGGTTGGAGAATCGTTTGGTCAGGGTCGTCCTTGTGGACCGTGGTATCGCAAAGAAATGCCCCCCAAACTGCTTGAGGAACGGCCCACGAGTGCCTCGGCATCTCCCGAGAGATTCTCGTTCTCAACATACAAAGGCCGCGGTCTGGAGTGCCCATTGCAGTCTCTTTGTATGGCGCTGCAACATGGCAGACACCAATCAGTACATTAATGGCTCGTTGCGAAACAGGCGAATCGTTTTCCCATCGAGGGATGCCTCTTGGAATCGAAATTTGATTCACTCGCGGTATGGAAATGGTCGATTGCATCCGGCACTAGTAGCAGCGCCTGGGGAAGGCGCGCTACCCCGGCGACCTGAAGCCGCATATCACCGTTGACTGCGGTGGCTCCCACGGGAACCCTGGCCCGGTTGCGGAAGGTCGAACTGCAGAAGTTCGCACGCGAACTCGGCATGGAGGTCAGCGTTTGCCACCTGCCGCCATGGAACATCAAAAGGAACCGTGTAGAGCACAGGCTGTTTTCTTTCGTCAGCCAGAACTGGCGCGCCAAACACTATACAACCTCATGGCCATCATCGGCCTGATCGGTTCCACCAGGACCGGAACGGGGCTGAAGGTCTATTGCGACAGGGACACGAACGACTGCCCGACCGATATCAAGATCAGCAAATCGGAGATGGCCGCCCTGGATATCCGGCGCGCAGACTTCCACGGTGACTGGAACTACACATTGCTTCCAACTGCCGAAAGCGTTGCGGTTATTTCGTGACGAACCCTCAGTGCACACTTGCACCGTACCTCCGTCAACATACCCTGCCCATTCGTGACGGCAGGCAGAAGCCGAAACGCAGTTGACCGTTCCAGTCCCAACGGAGATTCAGTCAGCCCATTGCCAAGGTCGCGTGTAGACCCCCAGGGTCTTCGAGACTGCAGCTTCATCCGCCTCGTCCCGCCCGGTCAGCCTGGCCACCAGCCCAAGACGCTTGTCCTCAACCACGTCGGCAACGCGGGCGGCATGACCGTCTGTCTCAAGCGCCGCGTTGTACACGCGCCGTATGGCCATCCTTCGCAGGTCAGGCTTGAAGATCTTTCCGACAGCGGTCTTCGGAAGTTCGTCAACGATCTCGATGTATTTGGGCAATGCGGCCCGCTCGGAGATCCTCTCTTCGGCGAAGCTGGTCAACTCGTCCGGCGTGACCGAAGCTCCGGCGACAAGTTCCACGTAGGCGCAAGGCAACTCGCCAGCATGGGCGTCAGGCTGCCCGATGGCACCCGCAAGGGCGACACCTTCATGGCCGGCCAGTGCATCCTCTATGACTGCGGGATCAATGTTGTGGCCGCCACGTATGATCAGGTCCTTGGAACGTCCCGTGATCCAGATGTAGCCGTCGCCATCGACACGACCGAGATCACCGGTGCGCAGGAAGCGTTCGAAGTGGTAGAGATCTGCGTTCTTCTCCGCCTCCGTGTAGGTGCCGCCCGCAACAACTCCGGGATTCGAGACGCAGATCTCGCCCACCTCGTCGATGGCGCATTCCACAGGTCCGTCGTCCGTGGCCCGAAGGATCTTCACGTCCGTGTAGGGGAACGGGATGCCTACGGATCCCACCTTCTTGACTCCTCCGATAGGGTTGCAAGACACAAGGCAGGTTGCCTCGGTCAGGCCATAGCCTTCGATCACTTCCACGCCGCACGCCGATTCGAATTTCCTGTAGAGCTCGATCGGCAGCGGAGCGGAACCTGAAAACGCGGTCTTCACGGATGAAATGTCCGCATCCACCGGCCGCTGCATCAGCACCGAGAA
>JAJDVJ010000071.1 GCA_022826205.1 Silicimonas sp.
CCCGAGCCGCCGGACGGCACGCACGGCAATGGCCTCACGACAGGGGTCTCACAACAGGAGCCGTACGATGGGAAAGGAAACGATTCCGGCAAAAGCGCGGCGAACCGCCGAAATCCCGCCCTTTTACGCAGCCATCGACAAGGCGATGTGAAGGCCGCGTCGGGCATGGCAACCCACCGAAGACACTCCTCGATGGACGGACGCTACGTCACTGGAGTGTCCCAAAATTGAATTCAGCCCCACAACTGGCGAATGAGGACCTGGCTCTGACCTGCGGTCAGATGAGGTGCCGTTGCGTAGCATACGGGTGGGGATTCAGTCCTTGTCGAGTTTTGCAGCCGCGGGCTGGACAGCCACCTCAATTGCTTCAAGGAAGACCCGACCGATCAATTCGACCTTACGCAACAGATCAATGCGCGCTTTCGCTGCATCCAATTCGTGCGCAGACAGAATATGGGAAACAAGCCCGCAGCCGTCGGCAAGCGTCACGATCATCACATCCTTCGGATCCGGAATCGAATCGGCGAGCAGCGCCGACTTGATCCGTCTGGTCAACTCGCGTTCCGTCGCCTCATCCTTGAGCAAGTAATGCCGTGCCCCGAATATCCGCAGGTAGCGATCGTCGCTGAGTTCCAGAATGCGGTTATCGATCAACCGCGCCAATGCGGTGTTCATTATTTCGTCAGCGCGCCGGGTGGCGTGTCTGACCCAATGGAGAGCGTCGAATGTCCGGTCAGCACGAGCAATCTCTGCGAGCATCGGATCCAGCAATTGATCTCCAATGGGCGTGAAGTCGATCACGAACAGCCGTTGGGCATCCGTGTCGATGCGACGTTCCAGCGCCAGATCCATTAATACCGCGCCGCCAAGCGCGTACCGAACAGACCATTCAGGCGCTCGTGAAAGCGCCCCATCGTCGTCTCGCAGCAAAAGCAGGAACTCTTCGGCAAGTCTCATCAGCCTGCACCTCCCAGGAACATTGCCGTCAGGAGGTAGTAGAACATCACCGCGATCGCCGCACCCACTGGAAGCGTGACGACCCATGACACAATAATCGTGCGGACCACGCCGAATTCCAGTTCACCGACACCGCGCGCGAAGCCAACCCCCAGCACGGCGCCCACCAGCGTCTGAGTCGTTGAAACTGGCAATCCGGACCCGCTGGCCACCACGACCGTCGACGCGGCTGCAAGTTCGGCGGCGAATCCTCGGCTGGGCGTTAGCTCGGTGATCTTTCGGCCAATCGTGGCCATGACCCGGTAGCCGAATGTTGCCAGCCCGACCACGATGCCGCTCGCGCCCAACAGCAAGACCCAGACCGGAACCACTGACTTGGCGGCCACTCCGCCTGTTGAAACAACACCGACTATCGCCGCGACGGGTCCGATCGCATTGGCAACATCGTTGGAGCCGTGGGCAAACGCCATGCCCGATGCAGTGACGATCATCAGGATGCCAAAAACCCTCTCCACGTCGTCAAAGCGCGACTGTCTTCCCGTCGGGAACTCAAGACTCGGGAAGCCCAGCCGATATACCAACAGGCGACCGACCACGGCAACGATCCCAGCGACGACCACGGAATAAAAGAGCGCAACCGGCATGCTCAGGTCCAGTCCGACATGCTTCAGGCCCTTGATGAAGGTCACGGCGGCAGTGATGAACACTGCGGCGAAGATGTAGGCAGGAACATAGCGACACGCAAAGTAGGCTGGATCGCTCTTGTCGAAGATTAGCCGCTGCACGCTTAGCACCAAGAAAAACGAGATCACTCCGGCAAGGACAGGGGTGACCACCCAGCTTGCGGCAATCGCCGCTACGTCCCACCAGTGCACCGCCTCGAAACCGACCGCGACCACGGCGAATCCGATAATGGCTCCGACGATCGAGTGCGTAGTTGACACCGGCCAGCCGAACGCCGACGCGACCGTTAGCCAGATGGCGGCCGCGAAGAGCGCTGAAAGCATGCCGACAACTAGAAGATCTGGGTCGTTATCCAGTGCTTCGGTGTCGATGATGCCCTTGCGAATCGTGGCAGTCACCTCGCCACCGGCCAGAAACGCGCCGAGGAATTCGAACACTGCGGCAATCACGATGGCCCCACCGACCGAAATTGCACCTGATCCGACCGACGTCCCCATCGAATTCGCCACATCGTTGGCCCCAATGGCCCAGGCCATGTAGAGTCCGGCGATGATCGCCATAGTCAGGATGATAACGAGATTTGCATCCATGAAACGCGACTCCCGGTCCACACCTTACGCGAATGAACATGTGCGTTCGGGTCTGGCACAAGGCAGAGTCCCGCGCTTAGCACAAGCGCTTCGGCAACTTGATCCTGGGTTGTGTGTTTCGACGCACCATAGTTCAGATCTCACAAAACTCAGGAAGACATCACCAACAAGGCCAAGCTGGCGGTGCCGCCAAGAACGGAGGCAGCAACGCTTGCGATTCCGATCGCGAAATTCTTCCGTAACGGGCAAAGCGCGTGGACTTTCCCATTAGTGGATGAATTTTGCTGTTCAAACTGCACCCTGCACTTGGTTCCGGCGCGACGGGGAGCGGCAATGTCCCACCTAACCGGCCTCACGCCAGACACGCTGACCCATCCTCAAAGTGCAATGGCGTTCCGCTCATTGTCAATCGATGTCCCGAACCACTCATTCTGGTTGCGATGCCTTCCGGAATTTCTGTTGCACACGACGAAATTGCAGGATCATGGGCAGACGCAGCATATGGCCAAGTGCGCACATGCCCATGAATCCGGAAGGAAAGCGACGGGTCTTTTGCCATCTGAAGGTTGAAATTTACGCCGATTTTGCCATATTGCCATTCGAATGCCGTACTCCGGCACGTTGAGACAGGAAGGAGCACAATTGATGGACAGGTACGATACCATCCATACGACCACAACGGACGCGCAATCGGCCGAGATCCACGAGGGCCTGCGCGCTCACATGAACAAGGTCTACGGCATCATGTCCATAGGCATGCTGGTCACGGCTGCCGTGGCCTGGGCCGTTGGCACGAGTGATGCACTCTCGGCGATTTTCCGTGATCCAATTACCGGAAGCCCGAACATTCTGGGCTGGGTCGCGATGTTTCTCCCGTTGGGAATGGTCTTCCTCTTCGGTGGCATGATCAACCGGATTTCGGCAGCAGCCGCACAAACCTTCTTCTACGTGTTTGCGGCGGCCATGGGTCTCTCGATCTCCTGGATATTTGCCGTCTTCACCGGCATATCGATCGCCCAGACTTTCGTCGCGACCTCGGCCGGTTTCGCGGCTCTCAGCCTTTGGGGCTACACGACAAAGCGTGACCTTTCAGGTTTCGGGTCGTTCCTCATGATGGGCTTGATCGGCTTGATCATCGCAATGGTGATCAACCTCTTCGTGGCGTCGAGCGCGCTGGCATTTGCCGTCTCGGTAATCGGCGTCCTGATCTTCGCCGGCCTCACCGCCTACGACACCCAAAGGATCAAGACGGACTACCTGGCCCATGCCCATGCCATGGATCAAGAGTGGCTCGATAAGTCGGCCATCATGGGGGCGCTGAGCCTCTATCTCGACTTCATCAACCTCTTCATGTTCCTGCTGCAGTTCATGGGCAGCCGCGAATAGCGGCGGTTGGGATGTGTCGACATGGGCCGGTCCTTGTGCCGGCCCATTCCTTTTCGTACGGAGCGGATGCCAGATTAAGGCGTCTCGTGAATTGGCACGTTCGTGCCGGCGTGCTTGCCATTTGCGGTAGTGAACAGCACACTTGAACCAAGCGCAGAGGTTGAAGGTCACCGCACCCGCACCCAAGTACAGAAGTCGCAATCAGGAGAAGGGCCGAACAGCAATCATCGCGTCCGGACCTTCATGCAAGACAGGATAGTTTCATGACGAGGCCACTGCCAACGCCCTTCCCGGTGCTTCCCCTCAGGGACATTGTCGTGTTTCCACACATGATCGTCCCGCTTTTCGTTGGGCGTGAGAAATCAGTGCGCGCGCTGGACGAGGTCATGCAGGAAGACAAGCAGATCCTGCTCTCTAGCCAGATTGATCCTGCCAATGATGATCCGGAGGTTGACGGCATCTACGAGGTCGGCGTGTTGGCAAATGTCCTTCAACTCCTGAAGTTGCCAGACGGCACCGTCAAGGTGCTGGTTGAGGGGCGAGACCGTGTACGCATCACCGAGTACTTGGACAACGACAAGTACTTTGAAGCGCACGCCGAGACGCTGGAAGAAGAACTCGGCGACGAGGCAGCGATCCAAGCTCTGGTCGGCTCGGTGGCAAAGGAATTCGAGCGCTACGTGAAGGTCAGGAAGAACGTCTCTGAAGAAGCGCTGTATCAGGTCTCGGAAAGCAAGGATGCGTCGAAGCTGGCCGACCTCGTCTCTGGTCATCTCAGCGTCGAAGTCGAGAAGCGGCAGGCGCTTCTGGAAATGCTGTCCGTCGCGGAAAGACTCGAGGCGGTCTATGGCCTCATCCAGGGCGAACTGGAAGTTCTGCAGGTTGAGAAGAAGATCAAGACCCGAGTCAGGTCCCAGATGGAGCGGACGCAAAAGGAATATTACCTGAATGAGCAGATGAAGGCCATTCAGAAGGAATTGGGCGACGGTGAGGACGGTTCGAACGAAATCACCGAAATCGAGGAGAAAATCGCCAACACGAAGCTTTCCAAGGAAGCCCGCGAAAAGGCCGAAGGCGAACTGAAGAAGCTCAAGTCCATGTCGCCGATGAGCGCCGAGGCGACAGTGGTACGCAACTACCTGGACTGGATACTGACGATTCCGTGGGGCGTGAAGTCCCGGGTAAAGAAGGATCTGGGACGCGCACAAAAGGTTCTCGACGGCGATCACTACGGACTGGAAAAAGTGAAGGAACGAATTGTCGAATACCTCGCTGTCCAACAGAGAGCCAAGAAGCTGAAGGGGCCGATTCTCTGTCTCGTCGGACCGCCGGGCGTCGGAAAGACCTCTCTCGGAAAGTCAGTGGCGAAGGCAACCGGCCGCGAATTCATTCGCATCAGTCTTGGTGGCGTACGTGACGAGGCGGAAATCCGCGGGCACAGGCGAACCTACATCGGTTCGATGCCTGGCAAGATCATCCAGGGCATGAAGAAAGCCAAGACCGTCAATCCGCTCATCCTGCTCGACGAGATCGACAAGATGGGACACGATTTTCGGGGAGATCCCGCGTCGGCGATGCTGGAAGTCCTGGATCCCGAGCAGAACTCGACATTCACCGATCATTACATGGAAATCGAGTATGATCTCTCGAATGTCATGTTCCTGACGACTGCGAACACCTACAGCATGCCAAGCCCCCTCCTGGACCGGATGGAGATCATTCCGCTCGCGGGCTACACGGAAGACGAAAAGCGCGAGATCGCGAAACAGCACCTGCTCGAAAAGCAGACCAAGGGACACGGCCTCAAGGCGTCTGAATTCGAGCTGTCGGATGATGCCCTGACCGAGATCATCCGCACCTATACGCGCGAAGCCGGCGTCCGCAACCTTGAGCGCGAGATCGCGAAACTTGCGCGCAAGGCCGTGACCCGGATTGTAAGGAAGAAAGACAAGACGGTCGTAGTGACTCCGGAAAAGCTGGAAGACTTCCTCGGTGTCAAGAAATTCCGCTACGGGTTGGCCGAAAAGTCCGATCAGGTGGGCGCCGTCACGGGCCTCGCCTGGACCCAGACCGGGGGCGACCTGCTGTCGGTCGAGGCCCTGACCCTCCCCGGAAAGGGAAGAATGAAGACAACCGGAAAGCTTGGCGACGTGATGAAGGAGTCCATTGACGCCGCTTCGAGCTATGCACGGTCAATCGCGCCGTCCATCGGCGTGCAGCCTACCCGGTTCGATACAATGGACATTCACGTGCACGTCCCGGAAGGGGCAACGCCGAAGGATGGTCCATCGGCGGGCATTGCGATGGTCACGTCCATCGTCTCGGTGCTAACGCAAATTCCCGTCCGCAAGGACATCGCAATGACCGGTGAAATCACGCTGCGCGGCAATGTCCTGGCTATTGGCGGCCTGAAGGAAAAGTTGCTGGCGGCCCGTCGGGGCGGCGTCTCGACAGTCTTGATACCCGAAGAGAACGAGAAGGACCTGCCGGAGATTCCCGACAACGTGAAGGACGGACTGACCATCATCCCCGTGTCCGCGGTATCCGAGGTCCTGAAGCACGCGCTTGTCCGGCAACCGGAGCCTATTGACTGGGACGAAGAGGCCGAGCAGGCCGCGCTGGCCCAGCGCGCCGCTGCGGCCCGATCAGGTGAGACCGGGGTCATAACCCATTGAAACAATCCGGATGAGCCACTTCTCAGTGCGGCGTCGCGAAATCGCTTCCGCCACTCGCTGATTCAAGGGCAATGATCCCGGCGCAACGACATGATTGCCTTCGCGCCCGGTGCAGCGATGGCGAACTATTCGCGCTGCAGCGCGCTTCAGATTGGGGTGCCGCCCCCTATGCCTGAGGTTGGAACGCTGATGGATCCGCGCCAGAAATCTCGGCGGACTTGACCAGCTGCTGGACGTAGGACCGGGCCTTGTGGACCCAATCCGCCTTTTCCATGGCATCGGATATCTTTTGGCGAACGGCCTCGAACGGAAGCACCGCACCCTCGTCGACGGCATCCATGCGGATGATGTGCCAGCCGTGCCGCGTGAGAACAGGTTCGACCGTGACGTCGCCTTCGGAAAGCAGGCGCAAGGCTGCCTCGAATTCGGACGAGGTCTCGCCCGGACCAATTTGGCCAAGCTTTCCTCCTGTCGACCGTGAGTTGCAGTCACTGTCTGCCGCAGCAATTCGGGAAAAGTCCTGCGGATTGTCACGAACACGATTCGCAATTTCGAGCGCCTGGGCCTGCGCCTTCGCCCGACTGGTCTTGTCGTGCGAATCACAAGCCACAAGAATATGTGACACTTCCCAAAGAGGCGGTGTACGAAAGCGAGACGGATCGCGCTCCCATTCCGTGCGAACGGCCTGTTCAGTCGGAGAGTCAAGTTCAAGAACAGTCTCAAGAAGCTGTCGGATCAGGGCTTCTTCATCAGTTTCGAATCTGTCCGCTCCAACCTCGGCCGGATCCGGTTCGAGCCCCCGCCGACTTGCTTCCTGCAAAAGGAGCGTGCGCACCGCCAAGGCGTTGGCCGCCTTGCGCCAAGCGAATCCAGGCTTGCCCTCGGGGGCGGGGTGGTTCTGTGCCTCCGCGGCAATGGCTGCCTGCGGGACCGTCTCCCCATTTACGACAAGGGGCGGCAACAGGGATGCGGTCATCGCCGTCACTCGGCTGGGCCGGCGGCAGCGCCGGATGGCGGTGCGGACTTGGATTCCGCCGTGGCTTGATTTGGCGATACAGGCCCGGAGCGCTTCGGCAACGGGGTGCTGCGGCGCGAGCGCACGACCTGGTAGCCGGGGCGTGTCAACAGGTAGCGGAACGGCACCGCGAAGCCAGACAGGACGTGGACAAGTCGAGTGAACGGAAACACCAAGATGATCACCAGCCCAAGCAACAAGTGAAGTTTGAATACCAATGCCGCATCCGCAATGTAGCTTGCGGCAGCCGCGTCGAAGGTGAAGATTCCCTGTGCCCAGAACATGAATGTCACCATCTCGTGCCCGTCAAGATGGTCGATCGAAACAAAGATCGTGCCGAGCCCCAGAACCAATTGGACCAGAAGCAATGCAAGTATTGTGATGTCCCAGAAACTTGAGGTCTGGCGAATGCGCGGGTCTGTCCATCGGCGGTGGAACAGCATTCCGCCACCGATCAACGCCATCACGCCGGCAATCCCGCCCACGACCAACGCAAGCATTTGCTTGGCGCCATGACTGATGCCGATGAATTCGAATACCTGGATTGGTGTCAGCAGGCCAATCAGATGTCCGAAAAAGATCACCAGCACACCGACATGGAACAGAATGGAGCCGATCACCAGCTGCCTTCGCCGCAGCAACTGTGACGAAGATGTCTTCCAGGTGAACTGGTCGCGCTCATATCGCGCAATCGTGCCCATGATCGCTACCCCAAGCGCGATGTAGGGGAAGATTCCAAACAGAAAGTCGTGCATTTGGGCCTCCGTCAATGAGTTGTTGCACCGGACGCCGGGCGTACCGGTTCATCGATCCGGGCAAGGATGTCCCGCGCCTGCGGGCACCCAGCCCCTGGGTCGGGCCCGAAGCGGACCTCGCTCTCCTCCCAGATCTCGTCCAGCGCTTCCAGATTGTCTGGATCGACTTCGGGCTGCCCGAGCAGTTCCGTGACTGCAGCGCGATCGGCTTTCGTTCCCGAGAGCTCCAGAAGGGCGGCAAACACCCCGCAAAACGGACTCTTTCGGCGAGAATGCCTGATGCTCAGAGCCTCAAGAATATGCGCTGCGTCAGCCAGGACTTCCTGCGCCTCCAAGCGAGGACGCATCGAGAGAAACTCCAGAACTACCGGCAAGTGATCAGGCAATTCCGTCGTCGCAAGATCGAAACCTCCTGCGCGGTAGGTCTCGAGAAGCGACACCATCGCGCCGCCTCGATCCCTGCTCTCGCCATGGACATGTTCGAAGAGGTTCAAGGAAAGCGTGCGTGAACGATCAAACAGGCCTACGTACCGTTCCTCCAATTCGTAAATGTCGCCTGACCGAAGTTCCTGCACCAGTTGACGCAAGGATTTGCGTGTGGTGCCGCTCAGGCGTCGGTCCGAGTCGAGAATGTCACCGACATCCTGCATGGCGGCCTTCAGGTCCTGCGTCGGGTAACTGAGAATCAGGGACAAGGCCTTGAGCGTGCGGTCCATCACTGCACCTCCGCAGGCATCTTCAAGGGCCTTCGCTTGCCGCCAAACAACGATCCGCTGGAGATGCCCGTCGAGCAGCCGTTGCCGTCGGTGAAGCCACAGTCGCCGCGAAGGTCGTAGGCATCCTCAACTTCTTCACGATGCGTTGTCGGGATCACGAAGCGGTCCTCGTAGTCTGCGAGCGCCATGATCCGGTACATATCCTCTATCACTCGGCCCGAAAGTCCGACACGAGCGGCTATGCCCTCGTCATTCACGCCTTCCAAAGTCTTGGCCCGCATGTAGCTGCGCATGGCCAGCATCCGTTCCAGGGCCTGCGCAATGGGCTCTTCATCTCCTGCCGTCAGCATGTTGGCGAGGTAGCGCAGCGGGATGCGGAGATTGCGGACGTCAGGCATCGCGCCTTCCGTTCCGATCGCGCCGGCCTCGGCCGCATTCTGAATCGGTGAGAGCGGCGGGATGTACCAGACCATTGGCAATGTCCGGTATTCGGGATGCAACGGAAATGCGACTTTCCATTCCATCGCCATTTTCCAGATCGGGCTCTCCTGCGCGGCCTTGATCCAGTCGCCGGGAATGCCGTCTGCCCGAGCCGTCTCCACGACTCCCGGGTCATGCGGATCGAGGAATATCCCGAGCTGTGCATCGTAAAGATCCTTCGTGTCGGCCACGTTCGCGGCTTCCTCGATCCTGTCGGCATCGTAGAGCATCACGCCGATGTAGCGGATGCGGCCCACGCAGGTTTCCGAGCAAACGGTCGGATTTCCGCTTTCGATCCGCGGGTAGCAAAGAGTGCACTTTTCGGACTTTCCGGTTGACCAGTTGTAATAGACCTTCTTGTAAGGGCAGCCCGAGACGCACATGCGCCATCCCCGGCACTTTTCCTGGTCGATCAGGACGATGCCGTCCTCCTCGCGCTTGTAGATCGCGCCTGACGGACATGATGCGGCACAGGACGGGTTCAGGCAGTGCTCGCAGAGTCGCGGGAGATACATCATGAAAGTGTTCTCGTATTCCCCGTAGATCTCCTTTTGCACACCTTCAAAGTTGTAGTCCTGACTGCGCTTGGAAAATTCCCCGCCCAGGATCTCCTCCCAGTTCGGACCCTTCTCGATTTTCTCGATCCGCTTCCCAGTGACCTGCGAGCGAGCACGAGCCGTCGGAAACGCTTCCATCTCCGGCGCCGACTGAAGGTGATCGTAGTCAAAGTCGAACGGCTCGTAGTAATCGTCGATTTCCGGAAGGTCCGGATTTGCGAAGATGTTTGCCAGGATTCGCCACTTGGACCCCTGTCGTGGCTGGAGCTTGCCAGATCGCGTCCTCTCCCAGCCGCCTTTCCAACGCTTCTGGTTCTCCCAGTCGGTCGGGTAGCCGGTGCCTGGCTTCGTCTCGACATTGTTGAACCAAGCGTATTCGACGCCGTCGCGGCTCGTCCAGACGTTCTTGCAGGTGACGGAACAGGTGTGACACCCGATGCACTTGTCGAGATTCAACACCATGCCGATTTGTGCGCGCACTCTCATTCTGCGGCCTCCTTCGTCTTTGCTTCACCGTCGAGCCAGTCAACTTTCCGCATTTTCCGAACAATGACGAACTCGTCCCGGTTCGAGCCTACGGTGCCGTAGTAGTTGAACCCGTAGGACTGCTGCGCGTAGCCGCCAATCATGTGAGTTGGCTTCAGCACCGCCCTCGTAACTGAATTGTGGATGCCGCCACGCTTACCGGTTCGCTCGGAACCGGGTGTGTTCACGATCTTCTCCTGCGCATGATACATGAACGTTGTTCCGTCCTTGATCCGCTGGGAAACGACTGCGCGGGCCGTCAGGGCGCCGTTGGCGTTGTAGAGCTCCACCCAATCGTTGTCGACAATCCCCGCTTCTGCCGCATCGTTCTCGGAGATCCAGATCACAGGCCCCCCCCGATTGAGCGTCAGCATCAGCAGGTTGTCGGAATACGTTGAGTGGATGCCCCATTTCTGGTGCGGCGTAATGAAGTTCAGGACGACGTGCGGCGTCCCGTCCCTGGCATCGAGGTTGATCTCCTTCGTGATCGACTTGAGATCGACCGGAGGTCGATAGGACATCAGTCCTTCGCCGAAGGCCCGCATCCACAGATGATCCTGATACAATTGCTGACGGCCAGTCAGCGTGCGCCACGGGATCAGTTCGTGGACGTTGGTAAAGCCGGCATTGTAGCAGACGTCTTCGCTTTCCAAGCCGGACCATGTCGGTGACGAGATGATCTTCCTTGGCTGCGCGGCAATGTCGTGGAAGCGGATCTTCTCGTCTTCCTTGGGCCGTGCCAGGTGTTCAAGTTCACGACCCGTGGTCCTGCCGAGCGCTTCCCACGCCTTGACCGCAACCTCGCCGTTTGATTCGGGCGCGAGCATCAACACGACCTCGCTCGCGTCTATGTCGGTGATGATCTTCGGGCAACCTTTTGCCGGGCCATCTTCCCACACGCCGTTCAACTCGCGCAGGTGCTGCACCTCCTGTCCCGTTTCCCAGGAAATGCCCTTCCCGCCGTTGCCAATCTTGTCCATGAGAGGCCCAAGCGCGCAGAACCTGTCGCCGATCGCGGTGTAGTCTCGTTCAACCGCAACGAATTTCGGCGCCGTCTTGCCCGGGATCAGGTCGCATTCCCCTTTCTTCCAGTCCCTTACCTGGTCCTGGGCAATCTCGGCGGGCGTGTCATGCAGAATCGGCAACGCAACGACGTCGGTCTCGACACCAAGGATCTCCGGAGCGACCTCCTGGAACTTGCGGGCAATGGCCTTGAATATCTCCCAGTCCGACTTGCTTTCGTAAGCGGGATCGACGGCAGCCTGCAACGGATGGATGAATGGATGCATGTCCGAAGTGTTGAGGTCGTTCTTCTCGTACCAGCTGGCCGTTGGGAGCACGACGTCGGAATAGACGGCCGTAGTGGACATCCGAAAGTCGATGCAGACCAGAAGATCGAGTTTCCCGCGAGGCGCCTCCTCGTGCCACTTCGCTTCCTTCGGTCGCTCACGGCCTTCCTCTCCCAGGTCACGGCCGAGGACGCCATGGTCGGTTCCGAGAAGGTGCTTGAGGAAATATTCGTGTCCCTTGCCGGACGAGCCGAGAAGGTTCGACCGCCAGACGAAGAGATTGCGCGGCCAGTTCTCAGGCGCGTCCGGATCCTCGCAAGACATGTCCAGCTTTCCGGACTTCAATTGCTCGGCCACGTAACCTGGAATCTCCTCGCCCGCCTCCTTCGCAGTCTTGGCAACCGTGAGCGGGTTCGTGCGGAGCTGCGGGGCGGATGGCAGCCAACCCATCCGTTCGGCACGAATGTTGTAGTCGATCATGCTGATGTCCCAATCGCCCTCCGGAGCAGTCGGCGACAGGATTTCGTCGGTCGTCAGCGTCTCGTACCGCCACTGGTCCGTATGTGCGTACCAGGCGGATGTCGAGTTCATGTGCCGGGGCGGGCGCGCCCAGTCGAGCGCAAACGCAAGTGGCAGCCAGCCAGTCTGCGGCCGCAGCTTTTCTTGCCCCACATAGTGCGCCCAACCACCGCCTGACTGACCTACGCAGCCGCACATCACCAGCATGTTGATGACGCCGCGGTAGTTCATGTCCATGTGATACCAATGGTTCATTGCCGCGCCGATGATGATCATCGACTTGCCCCGGGTCTTCTCCGCGCTGTGCGCGAATTCGCGAGCGACATGGACGATCTTGTCGGCTGACACGCCCGTGATCCTCTCGGCCCAGGCGGGCGTGCCCGGCACGTCCATGTCGTAGGAATCCGACACCCAGTCGCCGCCGAGACCGCGGTCCAGGCCGTAGTTGGCGCAGAAGAGGTCGAAGACTGTGGCAACAGCCGTCTCGCCTTCAACAGTCTTGATGCGCCTGATCGGCACGTTTCTCGTCAGGACATTCGGGCGGTCGTCTCCGGTCGAGAAGGCTTGGGTCGCATCCGCGCCAAAATAAGGAAAGTCGACGCCCGCCACCTCGTCATGGCACTCATCGAGAATCAGCGACATCATGAGCGAGACGTCCGAACCGGAAGCCCTTTCCTCCAGGTTCCATTCGCCCTCCTCGCCCCAGCGGTATCCGATGGAGCCATTGGGCGATACAAGCGTCCCGGAATTCTCGTCTATCGCGACGGTCTTCCACTCGGGGTTGTTATCCTCGCCAAGTGCGCCATCCAGGTCTGCGGCCCGCAGGAATCGCCCAGGGACGAGCTTGCCGTCCTTTTCGTCGAGTCTCACGAGCATCGGAAAGTCGGAGTACTTGCGGCAGTAATCCTCGAAGTACTCAGCCTGCCGGTCGAGGTGGAACTCGCGCAGGATGACATGGCCGAACGCCATTGCCAGTGCCGCATCGGTGCCCTGCTTCACGTTCAGCCAGACGTCACCGAATTTGGCGGCTTCGGAGTAGTCGGGGCAGATCACAGCAGACTTGGTGCCGCGATAACGTGCTTCCGTGTAGAAATGCGCATCCGGCGTCCGGGTCTGCGGCACGTTGGATCCCCACAGAATCAGGTAGGCGGCGTTGTACCAGTCCGCACTTTCCGGCACGTCAGTCTGTTCACCCCAGGTCATTGGTGACGCTGGCGGCAGGTCGCAATACCAGTCGTAAAACGACATGCAGACTCCGCCAATCAGGCTGAGGTATCGCGAGCCTGCGGCATAGGAGATCATCGACATCGCGGGGATCGGCGAAAAGCCGAAGACCCGATCAGGACCGTGGGTCTTGACGGTGCAGGCATTGGCCGCCGCAATGAGCTCGGTTGCCTCGTCCCAAGATGCGCGAACGAAGCCGCCCTTGCCACGAGTCGCGACGTACGAGGAGCGTAGTGCCGGATCATTCTGCATCCTGGTCCAGGCCTCAACAGGCGTCATTGTCGCGCGCAACTCTCGCCAGGCTTTCATGAGCCGCCCCCGCACGAGCGGATGCTTCACCCTGTTGGCGCTGTAGAGGTACCAACTGTAGGAGGCGCCGCGAGCGCAGCCGCGCGGTTCATGATTCGGCAAATCGGGCCTGGTTCGCGGGTAGTCGGTATGCTGGGTTTCCCACGTGACGATCCCGGATTTCACATAGATTTTCCATGAGCAGGATCCGGTGCAGTTCACGCCATGCGTCGAGCGGACAACCTTGTCATGTCGCCAGCGATTTCTGTAGACGTCCTCCCAGTCGCGACTCTCGCGGGTCACTTGACCGTGGCCGTCCGAGAATTGCTCAAGTTCCTTTGGTTGCAGGAAGTTCATTCTGTCGAGCAAGTGGCTCATGTCATTTCTCCTAAGGTCATCCGTGCGTGATCAAGCGTCGCATTTGCCTGCTGCTCAGCATGGGACCGGTGCATTCTTGCGCGTGTAAAAGACCCACGTGATGACCAAGCAAACCACATAAAAGATCAGGAAACACCAAAGTGCTGCCGCTGGCCCTCCTGTTATGCTGATCGACGTACCGTAAGCCTTGGGGATGAAAAATGCTCCGTAGGCGGCAATTGCGCTTGTGAATGCGATGATGGCCGCGCCTTCCATCTCGGCTTGCCGGTGCGTGTTGGCCTCGCCGATGTCTGGATGGAGCCGAGGGATTTCCTGCCGCATGATTGACGGGATCATCTGAAAGGTCGAAGCGTTGCCGACGCCAGTCAGGAAGAAAAGGGCCATGAAGCAGAAGAAGAAGCCCCAGAAGTTTCCTGCACCATTGTCCTGCGGCAGGAACTGGAGGACGCCGAAGACCGCAATTGCCATTCCGAGGAACACCCAGAAGGTCACGCGACCGCCGCCGTACCTGTCAGAGATCCATCCCGTCGCAGCACGGCTAAGTGCGCCGACGAGCGGCCCGAGAAACGCGTACTGAAGAACATTCACCTCTGGGAACTGCGTCTTCATCAATAGCGGGAAGCCTGCCGAATAGCCGATGAAGCTCCCGAATGTGCCGGTATAAAGAACACACATAATCCAGTTGTGCTTGCGCTCGAGGATGGTCAGCTGGTTCGACAGCGAAGCCTTGGCATCCGCGATGTCGTTCATCCCAAACCAGGCTGCGATAACGGAGACAACGATGAACGGCACCCAAACGAATCCAGCGTTCTGCAGCCAGAGCCGGCTGCCGTCGGCCAGTTCCTGAGGCCCGCCGCCAATTGCTCCGAACACTCCGATCGTGATGACGATCGGCACGACGAACTGCATGACGGACACGCCCAGGTTGCCCAGCCCTGCATTCAATGCGAGCGCATTTCCTTTTGTCTTCTTCGGAAAGAAGTAGGCGATGTTTGCCATCGACGAGGCAAAGTTCCCGCCGCCAAATCCGCAAAGCAGAGCCAGGACCAGGAAAACGAGATAGCTCGTGTCGGGGTTCTGAACGGCCACGCCGATGCCGATGGCTGGCAGAAGAAGCGATGCCGTAGACATTGTTGTCCAGAGCCTCCCGCCGAAGATCGGGATCATGAAGCTGTAGAAGATTCGAAGTGTCGCCCCTGACAGCCCGGGAAGCGCGGCAAGCCAAAACAGTTGATCGGTCGTGTAATCGAATCCAATGGCAGGAAGTCTGGCAACTACTACCGACCAGACCATCCATACCGAGAAAGCAAGAAGTAGGCACGGAATCGAGATCCAGAGATTGCGTGTTGCGATGGCATGACCCCTGTCCTTCCAGAAGGTCTCGTCTTCGGGCCGCCAGTCCACCAACGTGCGGCCCTTCTGGCTTCCTTCCTTGTCCTTGAACGTCATGTGTTCGGTCCTTTCGGCTTTGCTTGAGTGGCCGGACCGTCAAACTGCCGGTCCGGCCCATTGCCAGATCAGTGGCCGGCCGGAGCCGGATGCGGTTCGTGCGGCACGTCGGAGAGGTAGACCTCTTCGGCCAGCGCCGGGTGGCGGGCGCGCTCCATCCGGCGGATGGCGACGTGCATCCAGACCGTTGACACGAGCACAATCCCGAAGAGCAGCATGTACGGGGCAGTCCAGACACCCGTGGTGTCCAGCAGAATGCCGAACGCAATCGGCAGGAAGAAGCCGCCGAGCCCGCCGATCATGCCAACCAGACCGCCGACCGAGCCGACATGGTGTGGGTAGTAGACCGGGATGTGCTTGTAGACAGCCGCCTTCCCGAGGCTCATGAGAAAGCCAAGGACAACTGTGAGTGCGACGAAGAAGCCAACGCTCAAGCCGAAGTTGAACTCGATCGGGCCAGCGATGCCCTGCACAACATAGGTAGTCTCCGGATAGCTCATAACGAAAAGGATCAGGAGCGAACCGATGAAGGTCAGGTACATTACGAACCTGGCGCCCCAAATGTCCGTCATCCATCCGCCGAGGGCGCGGAATATTGATCCCGGAAGCGAGTATAGGCCGGCAAACACGCCTGCCAGCGTGAGCTCAAGACCGTAGGCACCGACGTAATAGCGCGGCAGAAAGCTTGCCAAGGCCACGAACGCGCCGAACACGAAGAAGTAGTAGGTGGCAAAGCGCCAAACCTGGATGTTCTTCAGCGGCTCGAGCTGCGAGCCAGCGGAAACCGGTCGCTTGCCGGTACGACTTCGCTCCTCCTGAACCGGGTCGGTCTTCGCAAAGACGTAGAAGAGCACGGCCGTGATCGCCAATGCGATGGCGTAGATCCGAGCTGTGCCCTCCCAGCCAAGCGCGACCACGAGGAACGGAGCCGCAAAGTTCGTGACGGCGGCACCTACGTTGCCGGCGCCGAAAATGCCAAGCGCCGTGCCTTGGTGCTCCTTGTCGAACCAGCGAGACGTGTAGGCCACGCCAACGATGAAGGATCCGCCAGCTAGACCAAGTCCGAGAGCCGCCAGGAGGAACACCTCGTAGGTCTGCACGCTGGTCAGCAACCAAACTGCAACCGCGGTGATCAGCATTTGCAGGGGAAACATGATTCGGCCGCCGAACTGCTCTGTCCAGACGCCAAGGAAAATGCGGCTTATCGAGCCGGTCAGCACGGGTGTTGCGACCAACAACCCGAATTGCGTGTCGTTGAGGCCAAGCTCTTGCTTGATCTTGACCCCGATGATCGAAAATATCGTCCAGACCGCAAAGCACACCGTGAACGCAAAAGTGCTCAATCCCAGCGCACGGTATTGATCTGAAAGCGGAATTTCGTATTGTGCCTGCATTTTTTGCTCCTCGGGCGCTCACTTCAAGACCAAGAACCCATGGCGGGTTCGCCGGCGAGTGTGCAGGTATCGGGAACGCGGATGACTTGATTCAGATCAAGAAAACGAGAACGGCATTGCAAAATAAATGCGTTGCCAAAATTCTTCATGTTGCGAACAATGGCCCGTCAAGGCCAACTTGGACAAAAGACAATCGTGTGCTTGAAATCTGTCAAGTGCACATCCGCCTATCGTGGAAAGGTCTTCAATGGTGCGCTTGGGCAAGCCCGAATCGGACTACCCTGACATTCGCGAATTGCATCTGTTTTCGGAAATGGCGGATGAGCAATTCATGACGCTCATGCGTGGCGCCTTCGTTCAGAACTTCCCGCCCCGCATCGAACTGATCACCGAAGGCGATTCGAGCGACTTCCTGCACATCGTTCTTTCCGGTTCCGTCGACTTGTTCTCGACGTGGAACGGCCGCGAGACAAGCATGGCAACCGTCTGGCCGGTCTCCACCTTCATTCTCGCTGCAACGATCAAGGATGCTCCTTACCTTATGTCGGCAAGAACTCT
>JAJDVJ010000108.1 GCA_022826205.1 Silicimonas sp.
GCGTGTGCGGGGAACAGGTTAGCGCGCACTGAGAGGTGATTCATGTAATCGGATCATCCCCGCGTGTGCGGGGAACAGGGATGCACTGCACTGGTGACAGGGTATTCCAACGGATCATCCCCGCGTGTGCGGGGAACAGCATTCAGGATCGCGCCGCAAGCGCGGCACCGCCGGATCATCCCCGCGTGTGCGGGGAACAGGCTTGCTTGGCATACGCCGCCAGCGCCGACGCCGGATCATCCCCGCGTGTGCGGGGAACAGGGAAGGTTCAGACGATACGACATGAACGCCGCCGGATCATCCCCGCGTGTGCGGGGAACAGGTTAACCATCCGATCCTCAAAACGCCAATGGACGGATCATCCCCGCGTGTGCGGGGAACAGACCGACGCTGAAGGCAACACGGTCACGCCTTGCGGATCATCCCCGCGTGTGCGGGGAACAGCTTGCAACGCTCTATTATACGCTGCCACACTGCGGATCATCCCCGCGTGTGCGGGGAACAGAGCACGGCCGCAACCGTGCTTTGGGCTACAAACGGATCATCCCCGCGTGTGCGGGGAACAGTCTCGACAAGTCTCCTGAAGCCTCAAGTACACGCGGATCATCCCCGCGTGTGCGGGGAACAGAACCGCCATCAACTGACGTATCGCAAGGAGTCCGGATCATCCCCGCGTGTGCGGGGAACAGTCTGCTGGTGTTCGGCGGTTGTTCTGTCGGTGCGGATCATCCCCGCGTGTGCGGGGAACAGGCCTAACGCGGTCCCGACAGCGGTAGCTCCACCGGATCATCCCCGCGTGTGCGGGGAACAGCAACGAGGAGATCAACACGCGTGTACTAGAGGCGGATCATCCCCGCGTGTGCGGGGAACAGGTTATCAACAAGCTGACTGAACACAATTGAGGCGGATCATCCCCGCGTGTGCGGGGAACAGGTCGCGTCCTCTTGCGCGGAGTCGGCAACGGTCGGATCATCCCCGCGTGTGCGGGGAACAGTGATTTCGATTGTGATTGTGAGTGGCATTATTCGGATCATCCCCGCGTGTGCGGGGAACAGACGTTATGTTTCTATCTGTAATATTCTGTTATCGGATCATCCCCGCGTGTGCGGGGAACAGCTCGGAGACACCGAACGGGACTACCTGAACAACGGATCATCCCCGCGTGTGCGGGGAACAGAGACCCGGAAAGGTGACAAATCGCAAGCTCGGCGGATCATCCCCGCGTGTGCGGGGAACAGTTGCTATTGGTCAGACGTCTCCGGGCTGGAAGCGGATCATCCCCGCGTGTGCGGGGAACAGCACGTTATGTTTCATCTGTAATATTCTGTTATCGGATCATCCCCGCGTGTGCGGGGAACAGCGGAGTGCTTTGATGCTGGTATGGCCTCTGGCCGGATCATCCCCGCGTGTGCGGGGAACAGACTGCAGCGCATTATAATACGCTGCCAGACTGCGGATCATCCCCGCGTGTGCGGGGAACAGTAGGTCCTGCATATCATTCTCCTTGCTTGAACCGGATCATCCCCGCGTGTGCGGGGAACAGTCTCTCTCGAAAGCTTCGCGCTCCAGCTGTGCCGGATCATCCCCGCGTGTGCGGGGAACAGTCTGTCTGGAATCTATTGAAACTTCGCCATTTTTCTCAAGTGCGAATTCCCACCGGGTTTTCCGAACCAAGCGGGCGTCTCACTTTGCATGCTCGGCCCCTTCCAGCGGCGCGAAACTGACAAGCTTCAGCCCGTCGAACTCGCGCGGCATGCGGCGATTGCGGCCAACGGTCGCGAAGTCGAAGCCCTGGTCGTTTGGCGAAGCCCAGCACATCACCGCGTCCCCTTGGCCGATCCCGGCCTCGACCTGTGCCCAGATGCGGTCGCGTACACGCACCGAATACTGCCCCACATAGACGCCCGCCCTGATTTCCAGCAACCAGACAGCCAGCCTGCCACGCAGGTTTGCGGGCGCATTGTTAACCGCGATGACCAGCATCGCCGCTTGTCTCTTCCTCGAACGCGGGACCCAGCGCCTCTGGTGCCGGGTCCGGTCTGGGCAGTTCCCCCGCCTCCAGCAATTCATGGATGCCGGGGATGATCTTGCCAAGCAGTCCGGATTTCCGGAACGCGTCGCGGCACGCCAGGCGCACGGCCCGTTCCGGCGTCATCTGCAACGTGCCCTTCTGTGCCTTCGCGGCCACGCGAAACGCCTCGGGAACCACCGTGTCCAGCTTCCAGATGTCCGCGATGTCGTAAACGAAGCTGCGTGGCTTGCCGGTGTGCAGGAAACCGATGGCAGGGGCATATCCGGCCGCCAGAACGGCGGCCTCGGAAAGCCCGTGAAGGCATGCGGTTGCCGAAGACAGGCAGCGGTTTGCGACATCGCCGCTGCCCCAGTCGGTGACGTCATACTTGCGCCGGGTCCATGTGACTCCGTGGCGGTTTGCAAGAAGATCATATGCGTGGCGTACCCGTTGCCCCTCGATCCCGCGCAACTGGTCGATGGAGCGCTTCGCAGGCGGGTCCTCTCCGAACCGACGGGCATACATTGCGCGGACCACGCGCAGGCGGGCGCCGTCGTCCAGCGCCAGTCTCGCCTGCCAAAGCAGGTTGTCGGACCGCGCCCCTCCCGGCTGGCCAGCGGAATACAGCCGGACGCCTCCCTCGCCCACCCAGGTCACCAGCGTTCCCGCCCTTCCTGCAAGCGCCACGGCGGCATGGCTGATCCGGGCGCCCGGTTCTAGCATGAGGCAGGCGATGCCGCCAATGGGAATATGCGTCCGCGTGCCGTCTACGTCCACGGCGACGCAAGCGCCGTCCCTCACGTCAATCTGCGCGCGTTCCACGAAGACCATTGCCGCCCTTTCCTTGAGCGGAATCGGCTTTGGTGGCGGCAGGCCCGGCAGGCTCATCCTGACCTGCGGATCAGCATCAGCCCGCAGCCCCACGCCTTGGCCCGGCCGAAGCCCTGTGCCAACGCGGCCAGGAAGGCTGCGGGGTCGGTGATCTCGATCTCCCCGCGCATGTCCAGGATCCCGAAGGTGGCTCCTTCGCGCCGCCTTCGGCCCAGCTCCAGAGTCGAATAGCCTTCGGTCACGGTTGAAAGCGGCGCGTAGCCCTTCTTGAGACCTTGCCCTTTCATCCAGGACTCAGCGGCCTGGGCAGCCAGCCGTTGTCGGGCCTCCGTACGTTCCTTTCCGGCGGGCACCTTGTGCAGCAGGTCCATGACCACATCCACCCTTCGGCTCCTGCCCTCATCGACGCGACGTGTCCGGGTCGCATTGGCTCGCAGGAGATAGTGCAGCCTGTCGCCTGTCCGAAGCTGCGGTTCGAACGCCTTGACCTCAGGCGGCAGGAACAGATCGCTTGCGTTTGGGGGTCGTGCGGAGAGCGTCATGAATCGCCCCCTTCCGTCGTGGCGCCAGAGGAAGTCCCGCTTCCGTGCATGGCTGTCGGAAAAGACAGACCAGATAAGCCGATGGTGGGCATCCGCGGCCATTGCGGGATCATCCGGGTTCAGGAGCCGAATCAGAGATCTTGCCGAGGCGGCACCGTTCAACGCAAGCCGAGACAGGTACAGCGTCATGCGTCCGGGTCCGGTCTGCTGACGTGCACGTAGCGCTGCCCGAAATGCCAGGCCTCGCGGTCAAGAGGCTCGTCCCATCGGGTCTCGATCCAGCCCTTGCCGATCTCCTCGTCCGACGCGATCAGTTTAGGCCGGGCCGGATCAAGGGTCAGGAATGGCGGAAGGGTCACTTGCGCCAAGGCATCGACGGAGGTGTCCGCCGCCACGACCTTCGGGTCCATGGGCGCCGACAGCGGACAACTCTTCCTGCCCAGGTAGGGCGTGAATGCCGGACGTTTCAACGCGTCTTCCAGAGGCGGAATGTCACCGCCCCAAACCGCCACGCCAAAGGCACAATCGCTGCGGTACTCACGCCGCGTGATCATCCCGGTGTCTTTCCGCTGCAGCGCCTCCAGCGCCGCCCGTCGGGTCGCGGGTCGCTTGATCCGGGCAGACGGCACGGTCTGCACGGTGTGAAAGTCTCGCCAGATCTCGCTCGCATGCAGGACCGACACGGAGGTTCTCCACGAGGCAAGAGCGGCATGCCCGTCCCTGTCATCCCGCCGCACGCCCAAGGCGCCGCCAATCAGCCCCAGGAGCGCGGAACGGCCCGGCCAGTGATGCGATCCTCGCCGTTCATGCCCCGCCAGGTCGCCGAATGCGCCCATCGGCGCAACAAGCGCAAAGACCAAGTAGTCAGTCATCGGTGATTGCAGCCATAGCAAAGGCCTTGATCGCCCCGATTCTGCCCTCGCCCTCAGCGACGTCCATGATCTCGCGGCTCTCGGAATCCCCATCGAAATAAGCCGCATCCAGTGCCTCGGCCGTTTGCCGAAGCGCGGCAACCGATTCCTTCAGAAGGTCCTCGCCGGTCACCGGCTTGAAAAACGCGCCCGCCAGCGACCGTGGCTGCCGGTCGCCCCTTTCCGCCATCACGAAGCTCGCGAATGCCTGATGCGCAAACGAGTTCCGCTTTCCCGACGGCGTCGACGTGGCCAGCGCCTCCGCCAGCGCACCCGCCGCACGCGCCGCCAGGGCCGTGTCGCCGTCGAGGTTTTCCTTGAGCAGTGCGGCATTCACGCAAGCGTACGTGTAGAACACGCCCGAACCGAACCCGGCATCGCCGACGAAGCCCGCGCCTGCGTCTTCGGCAGGACGTTTCAGGTCGTCGACCGCGGTGTAGAAGTCGTCCTCGACAATTGCGCGATGCGTGGTCAGGGCATGACTGACCTGGACCGCCGCATCGCGGTTGAAGTCGGGGTCGTCGGCCAGCATCCGGCCGAACATGGCGACGTCCGCCGCCCCGTCGGCGCGGCGCAGGACGGCCTTCTTCAGATCCTTGATATCGGGGAGGGATTCCCCGGCCGCGGCCCTGCGCGCAAGATCGATGGCACAAGCGCGTTCATTTGGCGACACGAAGGCCAGCTGGCGGATGCGGATGTGTCCGTCATCCTTCGCCTTTTCGTCGATCTTGCCGAACACGTCGGCCACCTTCGCGGCCAGTTCGGCAGCCGCATCGCCTTCGACTCCTTCAGCCTTCAGCGTATCGCGGATCGCCTCGCCGATCCGCTGGGTCCGTTCGCCGAGATGACCCTCCAGGTCGGTCTGCATCACGTCCGAAAGGCGTGCGGCACGCTTCAGGGACTGGCTGGAAATCCGCAGCCGCGGGGCCCCTCCGTACGTCGCCGACTTCGGGCGGCCCTGATCGTCGCGGTTGGGGTTCGACAGCGGGTAGATCGTCAGATAGTGCAATTGCAGAAATCGGCTCATGTCCGGGTCTCCTCTCCCTGTTGCAACGGCTTCGCATCCGTTGCGCCGTAATAGTCAAAGCACCATTCGGTGCGGATCCGGTCGTTCCACCAGTACAGGTCCTGCACGAGCCTGCGCACGTCCGCGCCACCGTCGATCACGTTCAATGCGCGCACCAGCGGGAGCATGAGGTGGCGAGGTGCCTCCGTCCTGATCAGGGCATTGAACCGGATTGCGCTCAACGGAGGCGGATCGCCGGCACCGAAGCGCCGGGCCGCAGCGGCTCCCCTGCCGTCCTTCACGTGAGCCAGCGCCACGGCAATCACTGCCAGCCGATCGGGCCAGTCAGTGCGGTGGTGCATTCCATGGCCCGATTCACTCAAGGCACGGTTCAGTTCGTGCACCGCCGAGACCCCAATTGCCGCCAGGGGAGTGTCAGCCCGGCGCAACTCGGCCCGTGTCCGGCGGGCGCGCCCCGTGTCGGCATCGATCGCGTTGCGCCACCACCTCATGCCGACGTCTCCGACTGAAGGGTGATTGTCACTCATTCCTCATTCCTCTTCTTCCTGGGCCGGGCCGGCAGCTTGAGTTCCAGCGCCTGGTAGATCTTCTTCGCCAAACTGCCATGGCCGCTGAACGCGCCATGTAGCGACTTGCGCGCTGCCACCGCCCTGATGCGGCGTGTCTCCTGCAACCCGGCCAAGCCAGGCACGACCCGTTCGTCGAACAGGTCCAGCGCCACCCTTCGCAACTCGGACAGCCAGGCATTTGGGTCGGTGCATGAGCCGTTCGAAAGCGCGGCGACGCGGTCGACAAAGGGCTGCTGCGTTCGGTCAAAGAACGCCTGCCGAGCCGCGTCCGCAGCCCCGGTCGCGGCTTCGCTCTCCCCCATGCCTTCACGAACGCAGACCGCCAGCGCGAATCCCGCCTGCTCGGCGGCCTGGATCATCGCGCTTGCCGAGAGTTCCGCATCCGGCGACAGCGGGAACACGGGTTGCTCCGACCAGAGGAAGTCCAGCGGTTTCATGTTGTCCATGGCCCAGCCCGCGACGATCAGGTCGACCCGGCGCGCGCCGGGAACCTCCAGGTATCGTTCCAGGTTCTTTGGACGGCGATGCTTGTCGGATTGCAGGATGACCCCGCGCCAGTTGCGGTAGCCGAACGGTCCGGGTCTGGGATGCATCGGCAGGATCTGTCCCTTGGCATCAAGGTAGTAGGGCGAGAGACAGTGCACCCACTGCTCGTAGTTCGTGCCATAGGGCCGCTGAATGACGCCCGTCACGGCGTCACCGTCCGAGACCAGCCTCAACCGGCGCGGCTGGCCGAAGAACATCTCGGGCGGAGGACCGTATATCGAATCAGCGTCGGGAACCACCACCTGGCCCTCTTCGGAGGTCACGGTGGGCCGCATCCAGGGCAGGCGGGACAGCTCATCCGGTTGCAGCGCCGCTCCACAAGGCACGTTGGCCCAGATCAGTGGCCACAGCCCCTCTCCCTTGGGACGGACAAGCGTGACCATCGGCCCGCCGCCGCGCATCGAGGTGCGGTTTCCCGCGCCACCTGCCGGTGCAAACGCCTGCAGCGTGAACAGCGCCATTGCTGCAATCGGCAGTGGAAGGGCCTCGTACCGGTTCCGCTTGACCATCAAGTCGGCATTCTTCTTGGCGGCGTTGCCGCCTGCAGAATCGATGAACAACATGTCCGGCGGATTCGGCTCGCCCTCCAGCGGCTCGAGATCCTGCAGGAACCGCGACCCGTCTCCAAGCAGGTTGAACGCCGCGCTCAGAGGGGCCATGGCGTCCCGAAGCGCCTGCTGGTCGGGCGGTTCGAGCCTGTCATCCTCGTCTCCTGGCGGGCAGGCCAGGTATGCCATCCCGATAAGCAGCTCGATGCATGCCAGGTTCAGGTCCGGACGCGGCCAGGCCAGGCCCAGAACGTCCGGATCGGCAACCTGGTCAGGGCGGACAACCGTCGTGCCGTCACGATGGTGAACCGGGATCCAGGGGTCTGACACGAGGTTTAGCATTTCGCTCAATTCTTGGTTGATAGGATGGTCCTATCCCAATATGCCCGGGACAGGACCTGGCTAGGGGACTGTAATTTGAGAGCCGGACGTCCGACGTCTGGCTCTCGAACCCCATCTAAGCCGAATCAGTTTCGAGTGCAACCCACCTCCTGTTCTCTGCGCTCTCACTCTTCTAGTATTGACTTAACCCCGCATGGGCGGGGATCGCCTCGCCCGTGAACTCTCACTCTTCCAGCATTGGCGGATCATACCTTCGCAGGTGTCGCCAATAAACCCAATTTTGAATCGTACCGCAACCCCATTGAAATCCTGCCGTCATCGCCCACCACAGCGATCTGGACCGTCGAACGTCTCCATTCCGGCCAGGATGCCTTCAAAGCGACAATCTCCGGGGCTTCCTGGTCCACGCTCCCCAGTTTCTCGTAGCGCGCACGGGACATCTGCACCTCTGAACTCTCCCAGCTGTCTGCAAGCGGTTCGAGGCTCCCGTGAACAACGCGCGCCAGTCGCAACGTGACTTGCGGAATGCCCAGACGGGTCGACAGGCGCTCCTCGTCCCAGACCGTTTGCGCAGCCGAGAGATAGTCCAGAGGCCGGCCGTCTCGGTGGGTCGTCAGCAGTTGGTTCCTCGCCATCTGCCGCTCGATCATCTCCTTGCCGACACGTTCCTGCTCGGCGCGGCCCAAGACGTCTGGCACCTCTTCGGCATCCATACCCTGAACCGCCTCAATCAAGTCGCGCAGACCGTCAGGCGCCCGGATCACCCCGGACCTGAACACGGCGCGTGCCGTACGCCACTGATCCGTCAGCGGATAGATCCAGGCACCGGCTTCCAGCACGCTGTGCAGCCAGCGACCGTCCTCCACCATTTCCGGGTCCGGGGACAGGACGTGCAGTTTCGGGCCTTGCATCGGTCGGGATTCGGCCGGTCGCAAGTCCATGTGCCGCCAAAGCCGGCCCGCCCTCTGGATCAACGAGCCGATCGGGGCGAGGTCGCTGATCATCACGTCGAAATCCAGGTCCAGCGAGGCCTCGACGACCTGCGTCGCGACCAGCACTCCGCCCCGGTGCCCGTTCCCGTCACGACCGAACCGCGTCTGCAAAGCCTCTTCCTTGCGCAGCCGGTCCGCAACCGTGAAACGCGCGTGGAGCAGGTCCGCCGGGACTCCCCGGCCTTCCAAGGCCTGCACCGCGGCGACGGCATCATCCACGGCGTTGCGAACCCACACGCAGGCGGCACCTTTCTCCACGCCTTCCCGGATTCGCGCCATGGCCGTTTCGGCATCCACCCGGTCCACCGCAACGTTCCGGCAGGTCGCCGGCACCGGTGCGGGCGCAAGGGTCCCGACCCGTTTCGAGACGACCGACAGTTGCGGATAAGCGTCTCCCCCGATCCCCTGAGGCCGCCGTATCCCGAGTCCGTGCTGAAACGCCTCGGCATATCGGTCGCGCATCCTCTTGGGCAACGTGGCCGTCATGACGATCGCCGAACCGCCCAGCATGGCGTGGAACCTCAGGAGCGAACGCAGCTCCTCCTCCATGTACGGATCATATCCGTGCGCCTCGTCCACGATCAGGATCCTGTTCGACAGCGCCCAGAGCCGCAATGTGTTGAACCTCGTCGGCAGGACCGCCAGCAACGCCTGGTCGATGGTTCCGACCCCGAGGTCCGCGAGAAGGATCCTACGTCGGTCATCGGCAAGCCACTGTCCGCAGGTCACCGGTTCGCCAGGATCGGAGCCGTCATTGCCGAGGATCCTCCGAAACCGCGCGTTCTGGCGCGCGCGCCCGTGCGAAAGCCCGAGCGACGGTCGGCCCGAGAACAGGTCCGTCGCGACCTTCTCGACCCTCGCTAGCATGGCGTTCGACGTCGCCATCGTCGGCAGGGCGAAAAACAGCCCGTCACTCTTGCCGGCCCACATCATGCGTGACGCGAGCATGAGCGCCGCCTCGGTCTTCCCTGAGCCGGTCGCGTCCTCCATCATCACCAGTGTGGGGCCCTCGGGCAGTTCGATCCGGCCCACCGCCTCCTGCATCGGGCGCGGCGACGCCCCTTTGGGCAGGATGGCGGCGCTCGCACGAGGTTTCGCCTGATGCAACCCGGCTTGCGTGACGGCATGTTTCGCATGACATCGCGCCTTTGCCCAATAGTCAGAAACAGGAACGTCCGCCGGTTGGCAGTCGAACCACTCCTCATTGGATCCGATCCAGTCGGACTGGACCGTCAGGCCGGAGACCTTCCAACTCAGCGCCTTCGCTTCACCAGAGGAAAGTCCCTCCAGCGAAGCTTCCGGAAACAGCGTGGCGACCGACGCGATGGCATCGGCTGCCGTCTCCATGCCTTGCGCCCCGATAGCGGACATCCAGCGCCGCTCAGGAATGCCGCTGCCGTCATCCCGTTCGGGCGGCCCGCCGTGGTGCCCGGCGACCGCGGCACAGAGGGCGCGCCGTGCATTCGGGGATCCGCCGATCAGTTCTTCCAAAAGGCGGTCGTGGTGCTGAAGCAGCACAAAGCTCAACTGGGAATGATATTCCGCCCGGGCGGCACGGCCCTTGATCTGATCCCGAAAGCTCTCGCTGAACTTCCCGAGATCGTGCAGAATGATCAGGAACACGATTGCCTGATTCAGGGCGGAAGACCCCGTGACCGGGCGTTTCTCGATCAGGCGATCGGCAACGGCGCCAACATCCAGCATGTGCCACAGCGCAGGATGAAAGTCGCCGTCGATCTCCTTTCCCGGCCAGGCGGCAATCCCTTTCGCGTCGAGCAAGTTCATTCTCTCCGATTAGGCCCTTTGAGCCTGACCCAAGGACAGGCGAATGTCGACATTCCTTCGGGCCACCGACTCTGCCGACCCGCAGTTCGTATAAAGCGGGCGCACCTCGAATCATGCATCAGGCCCTGGATCGGGTTCCTTGTGCCTGCCGTGCCAAATCCGACTGTGAGACACCCTGTTCGAGATTGTGCTTCAACAACACTCCGGTGATCCATCCATGCATCCGTAGCCCTCCCAATTTCCGTCCGACTTCGTCACCTCAGCGGTCCGGGTGCGCAGGCAATGATAAGCCAAATGTTGTGGGCTTTGGACTGCCACAAACGCAATCAGTTGCCGCGATGCAGCCATAGGGTCCAAGGCGTTCGTTCGCGCAATGCTTTCCTCCGCCATGATGTCATGCAGTTTCTGCATCTGTCATTCCGCCTCCCTTGCCGTTCTACGCAGCCGCCAACATGCTGAATCCTCACGTTACGACATGGCTGACTGCCCGGCACCTGCGATCATCCGCACGACAGCAATTCGGAAATCCGCACCCCGATGCGCTCCGCCGCCGCCTCGACCTCCCGGTCCGCGACGTGAGTGTAGCGAAGGGTCATCGAGGAGTCGCGGTGACCGAGCAACCTTGACACGACCGGCAGCGGAACGCCCTCGATCACGCACTGGCTGGCGAAGCTGCGGCGGAGATCGTGCAGGCGCACGTCCTCGATTCCGATCTCCCGCCGGATCTCCTGCCAGAGAGGGAGATTCCCGTGGACGGGCCTCTCCGGTCTCACCGGCGACGGAAACAGGAACTCTCCGGGGGCGGCGGCCATGCGCCTCTCGACGACCTCGCGGGCCTCGGGGCTCAGGAACACCGTCCGCGGACCCGTCTTGCTGTCCTCGAGCCTGAGGCGGTCCCCGTCGACCTCGCGCCTCCTGAGGCGGACGATCTCGAGCTTGCGGCAGCCCGTGAGCAGCAGAAGGCGCAGGATGTCGGCCTGCGCGCACATGCCGCCCCCGGTTCGCCGGTCAAGCGCCTCGTTCAGTTGCCGGATCTCCTCCCGGGACAGGAACCGCGAAATCTTCGGTCGCCGGTTCGAACGGACGGACGCCGCCGGGTTCGACGCGATCAGGCCGCGCTCGATGGCGAACTTCAGGCTCTGGCGCAGGATCCGCAGGGCGTTGTTCGCGCCGCCAGGCGCGGATCGGCTGTAATCGTCGAACCACTCCTGAACGCCTTGCCGCGTGATCCTGTCAATCCGCAGCGACCCGAATTCGGGCAGGAGCCTGCTCGCCAGGACGAGGTCCCGGCTCTTGACCGTTGTCGGCTTGCATCTGTCGAGCCAGGACTTTCGCCAGACGCCCATGGCGAACTCCTGGTAGGTTCCGACATCCTTGGCGGGCTCTACCCCTTCGACCTGCAGCCGAAGGCACTCCCTGCGTGCGTCGTCCACGGAAACCAGCTCGACCCGGCCAAGCGACACCTTCCGCCCGCCGATGGCGCAGGTCCAGGTTCTTGTGCCCGACGGGTAGACGCGAACGCTCAGTGAAGGAACCGCCTTGTCGTGCACCGAATATTCGCTCTTGGCGGTCTTGAGGCGCATCGCGCGGGCGTCTGTCAGCTTGACTCGGGTCATGTCTCCCTCCCGCCGAGAACAACGCCCATCGCGGCTGCGGCCTCCTCCACCGCGCCCTCGGCGTGGTGGGCGTACTTGAGCGTGGTTCCCGGATCTTCGTGCCCGAGCAGTCGCCCCACCGTGAGGACGGTCTCCCCGTGCATGATCGCCAAACTTGCATACGCGTGGCGCAGATCGTGCAGGCGGACGTCCTTCAGGCTGGCGTTCGACCGGAATCCGGCCCAGGCCTTGCGAACCTTGGAGGACGAGATCGGACCCTCGGTTCTCCACGAAGGGAAAATCCAGGATGAGGTGCGCGGAAGGCCGTCGAGGATTGCGCGGGCGGCGGACGACAGCCAGACCGTGCGAGGACCCGTCTTGCTGTCGCGCAGGTAGAGATGCCCGTCGCGGAAGTCCTTCCAGCGAAGGGTCCTGATTTCGCTGGAACGGCAGCCGGTCAGCGCAAGGAGCCGGATGATTGACGCCGCCGGGGACGGTTCTGCCTTGCGCAGCGACTTGCCGAGCCGGCCCATCTCGGATTCGGAGAGGAACCGCTCGCGATTCTTCCTGCTGTATCTCCGGATCCCCTTGCACGGGTTGCTGCCCTCCGGCCGCAGGCCGTCGGCCTCGGCCTCCTTCATGATGACCGACAGCACGGGCATCGACCGGTCCGCCGACACAGGCGTCGCATGTAGGGAGGCGAACCAGTCCTTCACGTCCCGCGAAGTGATCCCGGAAATCTGGCGACCCCGGAACCAGGGCAGGATTTTCTTGTGGAGATAGTGCCGGTTCACCGCAAGCGTGCCCGGCTTCCAGTTCCTGCCGTATCGGCAGAACACCTCTTCCGCAACGGCCTCGAACAGCGTCCCCTCGTCGGAGGCCGGGCGTCCGGTCCGGATCGCGGCAAGCATTCCTCTCGCCCGTTCCCGCGCCTCGCCGACGGTCATGCCGTCAGGGTCGCCCACGATCCGCCATGTGCGGCGACCCTCGTGCTGGGATTGCAGAAAGTAGCGCTTCCGTCCGCTGGGCAGTATCCTGACGCCGAATCCCGCAAGGGCGGCATCCCGGACGTTCCGGGTGGCCTTCGCGGTCCGCAGGGCGCGGACCTTCGCGTCGGTGAGTCGAGTCCTCGACATGATTCTCTTCCTCCGTTCGGTTGCGGCAACGGGAGGAGAAGCGTGCGAATCCGCCCGAAACCGCGATTGCGCGAGGGAAAAAGAGACGCTATGTCAATGGCCTAGCACCGCAGGTGCGTTTCCTTGGTGTGCGCCCTGAGGACATCGCGGATCCGGAAATGCGCGGGGTAGGAAGTGTTCAGGCGGCAGACTGCATTATCGATATCGTAGAGCCCACCGGCGCGGACACATTTGTCGTCATGCAGCTGGGCGGCAAGAGCGTCACGGCGCGTTTGCATTCGGAAACGACCGCTCGACCTGGAAAGACCCAAAGGCTGGCGTTTGATCTTGGCAAGGTCTCGTACTTCGCACCTGACACCGGATTGCGCCTGAACTAGGCCGACACTTCCTGCCACGAACTTTGGTCACGTCGCTTACTGCTTGGCACCAGCCCAATGCGGGAACTTTTAACGCGAAATCTGGTCTTCTTGGATCGAAGAGTGGATGCCCTTACCTTGCCATCGCGCGTTTCTTGAATCCCGCGCTACCTTTTCGCCTCCTGTCGTCATGTGCCCCGGTCCACCTTGGCTCGTGCTTCATGACCCATTCTGAAGTCAGTCATGCACAATCATGAAACATCCATAAATTCTTTGTTTTGCAACAATTTTGATTGACCGCGGCACACTGTTGGATATACCCTTCGCCAAAACACAGCTAAATTCCTGGTTTGGCGTTGGAACAGAAATTTACATTCGTCACACGTTCACTCTCGTCACAAGAGAGCCGCGTCGTCCTCAGCATGGTGGAGCACGGCGACAAGGATATCGCGCGCCAGGAAATTATCGACATGCTCGACGTTAGCCCGCAGGCCGCCGATCACGTGATCCGCTCGCTGCGTCGGAAGGGATGGTTGGAGCGTGCCAGCTGGGGCCGCTACCTGCTGATACCTCCAGAAATGGGGCCGGATGCAATCGGAGAATGTAACATCCTCGCGTTAGCTAGCCGGATCGCCGAACCCTACTACTTCGGCTACGTCACCGCCGCAGTGCATTACGGCCTGACAACACAGCACCGCCAAGTCATTCGACTGGTCACGCCGGTGCGCGCGCGCAACCGACACGTGCTGGACGCCGAAATCCGCGTAGTCAATCCGGTGCCAAGGAAGTTCTTCGGATTCGGTCCTGTCGACATGCTGGGTTACACCGTCATGATGTCCGACCGTGAAAAGACCGTCATCGACTGCATCGACCGTCCAGCGCTCGCCGGCGGCGAAGGAGAAGCAGCGACCATTCTGGCGACGGCTTGCCGTAGTATCGATTGGCACAAGGCGACTGCTTACTTGGAACGAATGTCCTCCAAGACTCTCACGCGACGCTTCGGATGGTTGGCAGACCATGCCGGAGCCTCGATCCCCGAAGATGTACGTGCGCGTCTCCAATCGCTTGCGAAGGGACCCGGCAAAGCGTTTTTCGGCCCAAGAAACGCCATGCCTGACGCAATCGGCTATCAGCACCGTTGGCATCTCACCGCCAACGTCGCCCACCAGGAATTGAGCGACAGCGCCGGTGCCGCACTGCGACGCACGGTTGACCGGGAGCACTGAGCGATGCTGACCCGACCGCAGGTCCAACGTTACTAAGCCGAGTCCGGACTCCGCGATCTCATGATCGCCGAAAACGAGGTCGTGCTCACCTACTTGCTACAACTCATGGCCGAACGCGGCATTCTGGACAGGCTCGCCTTCAAAGGTGGCACCTGCATTCGCAAGATATTCATCGGAAGCGGGGGACGTTTTTCGACCGATCTGGATATCACCCAGATCCAAGAGCACAACTACGAAGACGTGATCCTCGACATGATGGAGGCATTCGAGAATCCGTTTCACGGCATCCAATTCAACGTCCCCGGCGATAGATATTACGAGACTCGAGGCGGATTGTCCTGGGGTGTAAATCCAACATACACTCACAACTCGAATCCGGGCGGGCAAAGCGAGATCAGGCTTCAGGTCAGCCGACGAGAGGTGCCTACCCTCGCGCCGTCATGGAACGCTCAACGTGTGCAAAGCTATTTCCAGTATTTGCCGTTCGCCCCGGCGGACATCAGGTGCCTGGCTCTGCCCGACGTCATCGCAGAGAAGATCCGGGCCTGCTACCAACGCACCAAGGCACGCGACATCTACGACCTCAGCGTCTTCGCCACACGTCCTCTGGACCGCCCGCTAATCCGACGGCTCGTGGTGCTCAAACTCTGGCAGGCACGCGACGGGTTCGACCCTGAATCCTTCCTGGCAAGGCTCGCTGATGCCAGCGCCTTCGATTGGGAGGACCTCAGGCAGCTAGTCCATCGAACCCAAGCAATCAAGCCTGACGAGATTTTTGCTGATTGTGTGCGGGGCCTCGCATTCCTCGCTGAGCTTGATCCTGCGGAAGCGGCACTCGCAACCGACCACCATCAACGCGATCACGCGGCGTGGACAATGCTTCAATGCGATCTTCCAACTAGCAAGACTTGACCATCCAAATTGAACCGAGAGCAAGACCCCTTACCTTGATCGTCCATTTTGGAATTGCCTGTGCCTGTTCGAATCCCATTCGCTCGACCGTACACAAGAACCGCAATTCTCACCGGCCGCGGTGATCAAGCTTGGCAATTCGCGGATACGAAATGCCGAACCCAGAATCCTGTGGGCAAATTGAATGAACTCGCCAACTTCATGCTACCTTGAGATTGTACTCGCAGTCCCTTGCGAATCATCGATCAAGTCTTCTCGAAAGCCCATGCTTGCAACGGTCTGCCCAAGTTTCTCCAGGCTGGCGTCCAGGGAACTCTAAAGTCTTTCGACAGCCAACTTGCGGATCATCGTTTCGACGGTTCGGTCCTTCGGGCTTTCGCGCCGCTCCCATCGACCAACCGTCAACGCCCAAACTCAAGCGACCGGAGCCAGCTCAGCCTGCATCATGCCCAGTTCAGTGCGCAGAAACAGGAGTTCCTTGCCCTTCATGGCTCCCTTTGTGCATGACTACAGCACAAGCAATGAAGGGCATTTCAATCACCTCATCGTCGCCATCATCCACGACATGTTCAAGGCTATCAATGCAGTCATTTGGCAAATCACACTCGATGTGGTGGCAGACACTCACTTGCGCTCCTCAGGAAGCAATTCAGCTTTCCTGAACTATCGATCTGTCCAGAGGACGGTAACGATCTTCCCGGTCATTGAATCCGCATTTGGAATGGCGGCGGCTCAATTTTCGCGTCCTCTGCTGCCAGGCCACTTCCCATGCGGCTCACACTTGTGGCATCCATGCGTCTTCGCGGGCGCCGCCTCCCTGTATTTTTCTCGTTGCGCAGCAAATGCGGCGCATCATAGTAGGTGATCTCACACTCCGCCAACCGCTGCGTCGCGTGGAACCTATACGCTGCTGACAGCACTGAATGCTTACCAATCTCACGCAGGGCATCAGTGGCATTGGCAGGGTTTCATGGCCACGATGCACTTTCGTAGGGGATTGCAACTCATCGGGGGATGCTGTGAAATTCGCGGCCGCCGCTTCACACGAAACAAGGAGTCGGCCTGCATTCTACTTCCACCATTCGTCGATGCTCGCGATGTCCTCGTCCGACCAACCGAAGTGATGCGCCAGTTCGTGAACCATGACATGCGCCACTAGATCGGAGAGCGACACATCGCCGCGTTCAATCCATTCTTCGAGAATAGCCCGACGAAAGAGCCAGATCGCGTCCGGTTGACCCCGCTGGTCCGACACTGACTTTTCCGTGAGCGGGACACCGTCATAAAGACCTGTCAATTCAAACGGATCATCGATTTCCAGGTCGGCAAGAATGTCGTCCCCTGCAAATTCCTCGACCTGGATCACCACGGCGCGTGCATGGTCTCGAAACTTCTTCGGCAAGGCCTCGACTGATGCGACCGCCATGGCCTCGATAACCGCCGCATCCGGCGCCTCTGCAACCTGCCGGTCCATCACGCTCTCTATATGGACAATTCCCAACTCATGTGAAAGAGGCACTGCCGATCAGGAGACCCCAATGACTGTTACCCGTTTCGCGCCATCGCCGACCGGCTACATCCATGTCGGCAATTTGCGCACGGCACTTCTAAACTGGCTTATCGCGCGGAAGGCGGGCGGCACTTTCATTCTGCGCATCGACGACACCGACACGGAACGTTCCCGGCAGGAATACGTCGACGCTATCCGGGAAGATCTCGAGTGGCTGGGCCTCGGTTGGGACCGGGTCGAACACCAGTCCGTCAGGCTTGACCTCTACAACGAGGCCGCAGACAGGCTCCGGGACATGGGACGGTTCTACGAGGCATGGGAAACTCCCACCGAACTGCAGCTTAAGCGCAAGAAGCAAAGGAACATGGGTAAGCCTCCTGTCTACGACCGGGCAGCGCTTGATCTTTCGGATGCAGACAGGAATCGACTTCGCGCCGAACGCGGCGCAGGCGCCTGGCGCTTCAAGCTGAACCACGCAAGGATCGAGTGGGAAGACCTGATCATTGGTCACGTATCGATCGACGCTGCCAGCGTGTCGGACCCGGTGCTGATCAGGCAGGACGGACGCATGCTCTATACCCTGGCCTCGGTCGTCGACGATCTCGAAATGGGAGTCACGCATGTGGTTCGCGGTTCGGATCACGTGACGAACACCGCTGCCCAGATGCAGGTGATGGAAGCGCTCCGTGGCCGGCCTCCGAAATTTGCCCACCACTCGCTCCTGACCGACGCCAAGGGCGAACCGCTGGCAAAGCGGCTGAACACGCTCAGCCTGCGTGAGTTGCGGGCAAACGGCGTCGAACCGATGGCAATCCTGTCACTCATGGCCAGGTTGGGATCATCCGACCCGGTCAGGCTGTGCACCAGCCACGATGAAATGATCGAAGGCTTCGACATCGCGCGATTCGGTGCTGCGCCCACGAAATTCGACCCGGAGGATCTGGAACCTCTGACCACGCGCGTGGTGCACGGACTTGCCGTCGAGGATGTCGCGGATCACTTGAGCGCCGTTCCTGCAGCGTTGCGTGAGCAGTACTGGCATGCCGTGCGCGCCAATGTCTCACGACGCTCGGAGGCGGGCGGCTGGTGGCAGTCCCTTGCCAACTCCGATTCAAGGGATGTCGCCGCCGAGGATCGCGAATTCGTCGACGAGGCGTTGGACCTGCTGCCCGCACCTCCCTACGATGCGAAAACCTGGTCCACCTGGACATCCGCCGTCAGCAGCAAGACCGGACGAAAGGGCAGGAGCCTTTTCATGCCGCTCCGCCTGGCAATCACCGGCGAGCGTCAAGGCCCCGAAATGGCAGATGTCATGCCGCTTCTCCAGAAAAAGCCAGGTCTTTGATGGCCGGGCAGCGCACCCGGCTCATGAGCGTCCGTCCGGAAAGACCACGCCCGGCCAAAGACCCGAAGGGCGGGCGCTTTTGCCGGAACCATGCCAGCTTTCCCTCGCAGCACCACTCAAGGAATATCGGTTAATGAAGTCCCACATTCTGACCATCACCCTGAATCCAACCGTCGATTTTTCCACGACGGCACCGGAGATCATGCCCGAATTGAAGCTGCGCTGCTCGGAGCCGCAGATCGATCCGGGCGGCGGAGGCATCAACGTTGCGCGGGCCGTCAAGCTCCTGGGCGGCCAAGCCACGGCGCTCGTTGCCATCGGCGGCGCCACCGGTGCGCATCTGCTGCAACTGCTCGCGCTCGAAGGCGTTCCCACGGTCGCCTTTCAAGGACCGGGCGAAACGCGCCAGTCCATGTCGGTGATCGATCGGGCGTCAAGCGAGCAATTCCGGTTCGTCATGCCAGGACCGGTGTGGCAGGAGCATGATGTTCCGCGGGCGCTCGACTCGGTCGACCAGGCGGCCGGCGAAGACACGCTTGTCGTCCTCTCCGGGAGCCAGCCACCCGGTGTCGCAAAGGACTTTCCTTCGATCCTTGCGGATCATGTGGCGGGACGGGGCGCGCACCTCATTGTCGACACGTCCGGCCCGGCCCTGTTTCACCTCGCCGAGAAGCCGCACGACGCCGTCTACGTGCTCCGCATGGACGGCGAGGAAGGCGAAGAGCTTGCGGGCCGCCCCCTGCCCACGCGATCCGACACGGCAACGTTCGCACGCGAACTCGTCGACAAGGGCGTTGCCCGTGTCGTCATCGTCGCCCGAGGCGCGGATGGTTCGGTGCTGGCAGACAAGGACGGAGCATGGCACGCCGTCAGCCCGCCCGGACCGGTTGTTTCAAAGGTCGGAGCCGGCGACAGTTTCGTCGGTGCATTCACGCTCGCGCTTGCCAGCGCCGAGCCTGTCGGCGAATGCCTGCGATGGGGCGTGGCGGCGGCCAGCGCGGCCGTCTCGACGGAAGCGACCAGGCTCTGCGACCTCGAGACAACCGAGCGCAACCGGACTGCATGCAAGCTCACGCCACTGGAGTGATGCGGGTGGTGGCCCGTCATGGCCGCATCACGTTCATGACTTCAGCCTGAAGCCGGTCCGGAAAATCCACCAGACGATGCCCAGGCATATCCCCGCAAAGACGAATATCGCGGCCAGGCTTGCCACGATCGGCACATCCGCCGTGCCGAAAAAGGACCACCGGAATCCTGAGACCAGGTACAGCACCGGATTCAGCAACGACACGTTCTGCCAGAACGGAGGAAGCATGCTGACCGAGTAGAAGGATCCACCAAGGAAGACGAGCGGCGTGACAACGAGGAGCGGCACAAGGTTCAATTGCTCGAAATTCCGCGCCCAAATGCCAAGAATGAAACCGAGCAACGAAAAGCTGACCGCGGTCAGAACCAGAAACGCCAGCATGAGCACCGGATGAATGATGCTGAAATCCACGAAGAAAAGGGATGTCACGAGAATGATGAGCCCGATCAGCATCGACTTGGTGGCAGCAGCACCAACATATCCAATCACGATTTCAAGCGACGAGATTGGTGCCGACAACACCTCGTAAATCGTGCCGATGAACTTCGGAAAGTAGATTCCGAACCCCGCATTCTGGACCGATTGCTGCAGGACCGTCAGCATGATCAGCCCTGGCACGATGAAGGCCCCGTAGTCCACGCTCTCGATCTCGGGCATGCGGCTGCCGATGGCGGCACCGAAGACGACAAAATACAGCGCGGTCGAGACCACCGGCGACACGATCGACTGGAGGATGGAACGGAAGAAGCGCCCCATTTCGAAACGCCAGATAGCGGCGATGCCATACCAGTTCATGCGACTTCCTCCCGAACCAGGCGCACGAAGATCTCTTCGAGCGAACTCTGGCGAGTCTGGATGTCAGACAAGGTCAGCCCGGCGGCTTGCACCGCCGTCAGCAGACGGGTGATTCCCGTGCGCTCTCCAGTCGTCTTGTAGGCATAGATCAGTGACCTGCCGTCCTTGGAACGGATCAAATCGTATTCAGCGAGTGCGTCCGGGATGACTTCGACGGGTTCCGTCAGCTTGATCCGGATTTCCTTCCGGCCAAGACGCTGCATGAGCGCGGACTTTTCCTCGACCAGCAGCAACTCACCGGAATTGATCACGCCGACCCGGTCGGCGATGGCTTCTGCTTCCTCGATGTAGTGCGTAGTCAGAATGATGGTGACACCGTCCTCGCGCAGCCGCTTTGCGAGCGCCCACATGTCGCGGCGAAGCTCGACATCCACGCCGGCCGTCGGCTCGTCCAGGAACAGGACGCGCGGCTCGTGCGACAGGGCCTTGGCAATCAGGACCCGGCGTCGCATGCCGCCGGACAGCTCTGACGTCCTGCTGCCCCGCCTTTCATATAGCGAGAGGTCCTTCAGCACGCCATCGACCAGCGCATCGTTGCGAGGCTTGCCAAAGAGGCCGCGCGAGAAGCGCAGCGTGTTTTGCACAAGCTCAAAGGGCTCTAGATTGATTTCCTGAGGCACAAGCCCGATCAGCTTACGCGTCTCGCGCCACTCGGATTGCACGTCGTACCCACCTACAGAAATCCGTCCGGACGTGGGACGGGTGATCCCGCAAATTGTCGAAATCAGCGTCGTCTTGCCTGCACCGTTCGGCCCGAGAAGCGCAAGGATCTCGCCTTCCTCGATGTCGAGCGTGACTCCCTTCAGAGCCTCGAGCCCGTTGTCATAAGTCTTGCGAAGGTCTTCGACCTTGACGATGCTTGGCATGGGATACCTTTCTTGAGCCGCCAACATGGATCCAGGCGGCACTTTCCGAGACCGCGGCGCGCATCGCTGGCACGATGCAATGGACCGCCTCGCTGCACCACGCGCCGGGTCGAACAGCGAAGCGAAGGCACATCCCTCCCCGGAATCAGGATAGCCGGTCTTGCCACTCGAGCGAGCGCATGACCAAAATCGCGTCGTGCCGACAATCCGTCCTGCCGGTCGACGCGGCTAGTTCTGTGCGTAGTATTCGACGACCAGGTTCGGTTCCATCAGCACGGGATATGGGACATCAGTCAGAACCGGGGTGCGCACGAAGGTGGCAGTCATCTTTGAGTGATCCACTTCGATGTACTCGGGAACGTCGCGCTCGGGCAGTCCAACCGCCTCCAGCACGATTGCCAGTTGCTTGGAACGGTCACGGATCTCTATCACATCGCCATCCTTGACACGGAAGGACGGAATGTTGACGCGCTTGCCGTTCACCCTGACATGACCGTGGTTCACGAACTGGCGCGCGGCGAAGATGGTCGGTACGAACTTGGCACGATACACGACGGCGTCGAGGCGTCGCTCCAGCAAGCCAATCAGGTTCTCGCCTGTATCGCCCCGGACCCGTTCCGCCTCAGCGAAGATGCGGCGGAACTGCCTTTCGGTCAGGTCTCCGTAATATCCCTTGAGCTTCTGCTTGGCGCGCAACTGAAGGCCGAAGTCGGACATCTTGCCCTTGCGGCGCTGTCCATGCTGGCCGGGACCGTATTCGCGGCGGTTGACGGGGGACTTTGGCCGGCCCCAGATGTTCTCGCCCATCCGGCGGTCGATCTTGTACTTGGCAGCTGTGCGTTTGGTCACGGCTGATCTCCTTCCTGGTTGCCGCCTGCACTGCAGGCGACCTTGAAGGGCGTTGTCCTCTGCCCGAAGGCCGACAGGCATCCCCTCGCGGGGGCCACCAACACCAATGAAGGCGCGCTTATACAAGCGGGTACGGCCGAGTCAACACGGCAATTTCGACCATGCGCATGGACTTGCCACGTCGTTTGCGATCCGCTTTAAGCACCTCGACAGACATTCCTGACCCGCCACCCCATGCCACAGATACAAGGCCGCGTCACGGCGGCCCTCGGTCCCACGAATACCGGAAAGACACACTACGCCGTTGAGCGGATGCTGGGTTACAGAACGGGGGTCATCGGCCTGCCGCTCAGGCTGCTCGCCCGCGAGATCTACAACAAGATTGTCGACCTTCGCGGGCCTTCGGTGGTGGCCCTCCTGACCGGCGAGGAGAGAATCATCCCGAACCGAACCCAGTACTGGGTTTGCACGACCGAGGCGATGCCAGGGGACATGGCGGTCGACTTCCTTGCCGTCGACGAAATCCAGCTCGCCGCCGACCCGGAGCGTGGGCACGTGTTCACGGACCGGCTGCTTCGGGCCCGGGGCCTGATGGAAACCGTCTTCATGGGTTCCGACACCATGCGCGACTCCATCGCGGCGCTCGTGCCGAACGTGAATTTCCAGCGCCGCGAGAGGCTGTCCACCCTTTCCTATGGCGGCGCGAAGAAGATCAGCCGACTGCCGCACCGTTCCGCGATCGTCGGGTTTTCGGTCGAAGGCGTGTATGCGATCGCGGAACTGGTCCGCCGCCAGAAGGGCGGGGCTGCGGTGGTCATGGGCGCCCTGTCGCCCCGCACCCGCAATGCCCAAGTCTCCATGTATGAAAGCGGCGAGGTCGACTATCTCGTCGCCACGGACGCAATCGGCATGGGGCTGAATCTCGACATCGGACATGTCGCCTTCTCCGGTCTCAGCAAGTTCGACGGGCGCAAGATGCGCAACCTCGCGCCAAACGAACTGGCCCAGATCGCGGGCCGCGCAGGCCGGTTCCATACTGACGGCACGTTTGGAGTGACGGGCGATGCACCGCCTCTTGGCGAGGACGTGGTCAAGGCCATCACCACGCACTCCTTCGCCCCGGTGCAAAGGCTTCAATGGAGAAACCACCGGCTGGACCACGGCAGCATTGACCGGCTCATCGATTCCCTGGAGATGCCCGCGGGCGGCGACCGCCTCGTCCGCGCCAGGGACGCCGATGACCTGATCACGTTGAGGGTGCTCGCCGGTCAATCCGAGGTTCGTGCGCGTGCCACTGACGAACCTTCCGTCAGGCTTCTCTGGGATGTCTGCAGCATCCCGGACTTCCGCGACATCAGCCATGAGGAGCATGCCGAACTTCTCGGCGCGATCCATGGCCATCTGCATGACCGCGGCGAGATTCCGGAGGACTGGCTCGCTGGCCAGATCCAGCATATCGACCGAACCGACGGCAACATTGACATGCTGTCGCGCCGTCTCGCGTTCATCCGGACATGGACATATGTGGCGCAGCGCAGCGGATGGTGTCCCAACGAAACCCATTGGCGGGACTTCACTCGCGCTGTAGAAGACCGTTTGTCGGATGCGCTCCATGACGCACTGACAAGACGATTTGTCGACCGGCGCACGTCCATCCTGATGCGCGGGTTGAAGCAGAAGGAGAACCTCGTGGCCGAGGTCAACGACAAGGGCGAAGTCACGATAGAAGGCCAGTTCGTCGGTCACATTGACGGCTTCCGGTTCCGCCAGGACGCGGACGTGTCCGGTGACGAAGCGAAGACGATGCGCGCGGCGGCCATCGCGGCACTTGGACCGGAATTCCGCCTTCGTGCGGACCGCTTCTACAATTCACCTGATACCGAAATGGACTTCACGGACCAAGGCGGCCTGATGTGGGGAGAGCACACAGTCGGCAAGCTCGTCGCCGGAGACAACCCGCTGAAACCGCAGGTGGCATCCTTCGTCGATGACGAAGCCGATGCGGATGTAGCGCAAAAGGTTCAGCGCCGGCTCCAGCACTTCATCGACCGGAAAATTGCGCTGCACTTTCTGCCCCTGCTCAACATCCGGAATGACGAAAGCCTGAGCGGAATCGCGAAGGGCTTCGGGTTTCGCATGGTCGAGGCCATGGGCATCATTGACCGCCGGGAGGTGGCAAACGAGGTAAAGGAACTCGATCAGGAGACACGTGGCGTCCTGCGCAAGCACGGCATTCGCTTCGGCCAGTTCACGATTTTCATGCCCGACCTCCTGAAGCCGGCACCAACCCGATTGAGACTCGTCCTCTGGTCGCTGGCGCGGGGTGACGACGAGTTTCCTCAAAGCCCTCCGCCCGGCCTTGTGACGATTCCAGCCGTCCAGAAAGTTCCTGCAGCAGTTTACCTGAAGTCCGGATATCGACGGGCCGGAGAGCGCGCAATCCGAATTGACATGCTGGAACGGCTTGCCGACATGCTCCGCACGGAAGACAGCCGCGGAGGTTTCGAGGCGACACCCGACATGCTCTCCATCACCGGAACGACGCTTGTGCAATTCGCGAACTTGATGGAAGGGCTTGGCTACAAGGCGAAGCGCGGCGAGCGCGAGAAGGTGCGTCAGGCACCGGAACGACCCCTGCCAATTGAAGGCAATGCGACGCCGGACATTCCCGAAACGATACCGGAAGCCTCCGTTCCAGAAGTGCCCGACGATCAAGCCGCAACCGCTCAACAAGAGCCCGATCCGGTCGATGACGGCCCGGAAATCGAGGAATTCTACACGTTCGTCTGGAGTGGACGACGCAGCAGCCAAAAGAAAGGCGCGAGACCGCAACGGAAAGGCAAGAAGGCGCCCCGCAAGGATAAGTCAAAGAACGAGCCAAGTGCCAGAGCTGGCCGCTTCGAGGCCCGCCCGCCGAAAAAGGACCGGATCGATCCCGACAATCCATTCGCACAAGCACTTCAGGGGCTGAAAAACCAGAAAGCCTGACCTGAAGCGTCACCGGCATCCGGTCTCTGCGTCCTGTCTCGGAAGCACGCCAGGAACCAACAGGTGCCCGCCTGCCGGTTCAATCGAGACGTGCCGGTTGCGGCCAACCGCGCCTCGACAACCGCGACCCGTTGATCCGGTGTGCCCGACCCCATCCTGATGCCGTCCGACAGACTGCCGGTACTGATGATCGGCACATCGCTGGCAAGGCAGATGACATCACTTTCAGTTGCCGCATGGATGCCAGATGATCGAGCATCTTGCAGCGGAGAAGCAGGTTCTCGTCAAAATGGCCGCGGAATTGCCCTCGCCAGTCGCCGGCAATCATCGAGCGACCTTCGAGATGGTCGGATACCTCGATTTCCGACATTTCCCACAAGTATCATCTGCGCACCTGACGCCTCTTTGCAAAACGTCGGATTGGCCCACTTTCCATGATTGCCAAGCATGCCTTGATCGGACGTGAACATGATGATCGTCTCGTCGATGATGCCTTCCTCACGGACGATGCCGGTAAACGCATTGTACCGCCGATCAATGTGGGTGCGGGGCGCGTATACAGCGCGGCAGGCCAGTGGCCGGCGCCAACGAGGAGGACGTTGGGCTGGATCACTGGTTCGCCGGCCAGCAGGAATCGCGCTCACGCGTCCATTCGATCTGCGGGATGTCCACGACAGGCCCCGGCGGCCAGCCATCGCCGCGCTGGCTGTTGAGGCTGCGATGTGGCGCCCAATTGTATGGCCTGTCCGGCTTGCCCTTGAGGACACCGTCACAAAGCCAGTCGAGGTCAGAGCCATGAAGCTCGGGAATGAGTCTCGTGGTCAGTTCGGCCAAGGTCTCGCCGTGCGCGACATCCGCGGCGAGGTCCTTCAATTCCTGCGGGTCGGCCACCAAGTCGAATAACTGGAAGTGGTTGCCGACTGGGTAGTAGATCAGCTTCCACCGGTCCGTTCGCATCATCCGCGAGGCGTGGTCGTCTTCCCCGCATTCGCCGTATATTTGACCGCGCAGGTCCGCTCCCACCATGGAAACGCCGTCGACGGTCTCGGGCGCATCGATGCTCGCCAGGTCCAAGAGTGTCGGCATGACGTCGGCGAATCCAACCAGCCGGTCATCCACCGCTCCGTCGGCGACGCGCGGGTTGCCCTTGTTCGGCATCAGGATCATCGGAATGTTGGCGCTGGACTCGTAGAAGACCCGTTTTGCCACCATGCCGTGATTTCCGAGCATGTCGCCGTGATCCGAGGTGAACAGTATGATCGTGTCGTCGAGAATGCCTTCCAATCGCAAGGTCCCGATCAGGTAGCGGATTTGATGGTCGATCTGGGTGCAAAGCGCATAAAATGCGCGTTTCGCCTCCAGAATCTGATCGTCGGTGTAGAGATTGGTGCGGGCCCGAAGCGCCTGGATCGGGAAGGGCAGATCATCCGATTTTGCCCAATCTCCAACATAGGGCAGTTCGACTTCGATGTTGCGATAGAGATCCACGTAGGCTTGCGGCGGCACCAGCGGTGGGTGCGGGTGGCGAAATCCCAGATACCAGAACGCCGGACGGGTCGGGTCGCGGCGCTTGATCGTGCGGGCCATCTCCCTGGCGGCCCAGTTGGTGGCGTGATGAGTCTCGTCCAGATGCCAGGGTCGCCAATGGTACTGGTTGTTCGACATGCCGTGGTCAAACTGCCGTCCCGGGAACCCCTGATCGCCAAGGTAGATGTCATAGTCGTCGGTCACGCCGAACTGCGGCCGACCCTCATCGTCCAGGATCACGTCGTCAAATCCGATCCGGTCGCGTTGCGGGTTCACGTGCAGCTTGCCCACGGCTTGCGCCTGGTATCCCGCCCTCTTGAAGGCTGCGGCGAGCGTCGTGACTTGCGGAAACGCCAGCCCGTCGTTGAAGACGCGGTCGCCATGGCTGCGCGGCGTCATCCCTGTCATCAGCGTCCGGCGCGCAGGGATGCAAACAGGACATTCGGAATAGGCGTTCGTGTATCGCACGCCACACGACGCGATTTCGTTGAGGCCGGGCGTCAGGAACGCCGGATTGCCGGCGAATCCCAGATGCTCGGCCGCCCAATGGTCGCACACGATCAAGAGGACGTTGGGCCGGGACGTCACGGCACTTCGATCGCGTTGGGCAGGAGCACGTTTTCCAGATACTCCTGCGCCGCTTCGTGGGTGAGGAAGTCCGGCGGCGGGAAGTCTGCATGCATGTCCCAGTCATCGCCCGTCTCAGACATGTGGGCCGCGATCTGCGCGTCGAAACGGTCCATCAAGTCAAGGTGCGCCGGTTCGTCGACCAGATTGGTCAGTTCCCGCGGATCAGCTTGCTGATCAAACAGGAACTTGCGTCTGTCTGGCTGGCGGACATAAAGCCAGTCCTCTGTGCGGACGCCCCTTTCGGGAACCGGCGTGAATTCGCCCCAAGCACCATCATCCATGCGGAACGTCTGGTAGTGAATGCAGTCTCGGTGAGTGTCGCCATCGTCCAGGACGCTCAGGTAACTCCGCCCGTGGGCCTCGGAAAACGGCTCGGCGCCGACCAGATCCAGGAGTGTCACCGGCGTGTCGACCCCTACGTCGATCATGGCTTGCGTACGTTGACCCGCGTTGATCCGGCCGGGAAGCCTGGCCAGGAACGGCACCTGCATCGTGGCCCGGTAGGCCTGGGGCTTGTACCCGCAATAGTAGCCGTGCTCGCCCAGCATGTCTCCGTGATCGGAGAAGTAGATCACCAGCGTGCTCTCAGCCAAGCCGCGCTTGTCGAGGTGGTTCAGGATACGCCCGACATTCCAGTCGATGTTTGAAATCATCGCGTAATACTCGGCGATGAAGACACGCTGTTCCTCTTCGCTCTCTGGTTCCAATTGCCCTTTCGTCCCATAGGCCACGCGCGACCGCGCCGCCGCCTTCATGTTGCCTGCGCAATCGGTTTCGACACGTTCAGTCTGAACGCGAACCTGTTCCTCGGGCGGCAGCGTTCCGATTGGCAAATGCACTTCGGAAGGGTCATACATCCCGCGCCAATGCTCTGGCATGTCGTTGGGATGATGCGGCGGGCCGTAGGAGACATAGCCGAAGAAGGGCTTGTCCGGGTCATCGGCGCGGGCTTCGTCGATGAATTCGATCATGTGGTCGGTCTGGTAGTCCGGCTCATACCGGCGGCAGCGATAGGGCTGGCCGTTGCCACGGAAGAAAATGCCGTCGAGATAGGCATGACCGCGATTGAAGCCGACGAATCGATCGAACCCGAATCGCCGGTCTGGCGGCACAAAGCCCGGTTTTGGTCCACCCTCCAGATGCCATTTCCCGACGTAAAGCGTCTGATAGCCTGCGTCCTTCATCCGCTCCCCAAGAAATTCCTGATCGGCACGCAGGGGAAAATGGTTCTGGGTCATGCCGTGGCCCTGGGCGTATTTGCCGGTCAGCATCGAAGCGCGGAACGGACAGCACAACGGATAGCTGGTGAAGGCGTTGTCGAAGGTCAGGCCTTCATCCGCAAGCCTTTGCAGGTTGGGCGTCTTGATCACCGGATTGCCAGCGGGCGACATGCAGTCGTACCGCATCTGATCGGCATAGATCAGCAGGACGTTGGGGCTTTCGCTCATTTGGCCACTTCGATCCTTGGTGGATCCATTGTCAGTTCCATCATGTCTTCACCCCAGACAATGCGGCCCTTGAAGACTTCCGTCATCTCCGCGATGCAGCGTTCCCGCACGCCCGGCGGCTCGAATTGCGGCGTGAAGTGCGTTGGCACCAGCGTCTTGACGTTGGCCTCTGCAGCCAGACGGGCAATCTCCATGTGGCCGGATGCGGTAAGCGGCCCGTCCGGCTGGAAGGTGCCGGAAATGAAATGACACATATGGATCAGCATGTCGGCGTCCTGCGCCACTGCAGTGATGGCTTCGCAAGGCCCGGTGTCACCAGAATAAACCAGCGTTCCCGCGTCGGTTTCCAAACGAAAGCCAAATGCCTCGATATATCCGGGCTGATGGAACATCTCACGCACGGTGACCTTCCAGGCGTCGGTCTCGATGACCTGCCCGTCTGACAGCGGAGCCACCTTGGGCGCCGGACGCTTGCGCGGCAAAGTGCCGCCGCGATCGAGAAAAACGCGCTGAGATCCGGGTGCATTGATGCGGCCCTTGATGTCCTGGTCGAACACGCCATTCTCGCCAAAGAGCAACTCGCTCATCCTGGCCGTGTAGGCCGGACCGTATACCGTCAGCTCCGGGATCAGCCCTGCGCCCTGATCCCAGCGCGAATGCACCAGACGCGCGTAGTCCAGCATATGGTCGGAATGCAGGTGCGACAGGAAAAGCGTGTTCACAGCCGTCGCCTTGTTCCCCGAGCGCAGGAAGTTCTCATGCGCCCCGGCGCCGTGATCGAACAAGAGCAGTTCCTTGCCGACATCGACAAGATAGCCCGAGGACGCGCGGTTGGGCATGGGCACCGGGCTGCCGGTCCCGAGAAGCGTCACCTTCATGGCCCCGCCCCTCGTGACATGCGCCGCGCGCGCATGAGAATGACGAAGACGCCGATGACAATGAAAACCGCTGCGACAGGGCGCTGAACAAAGATCATCAGTCCGTCGTCAGAGAGCCGCAGCGACTGGCGAAACGCCTCCTCAGCGCCGCGGGCCAGGACGAAAGAGATGATGAAGGCCGGCGGGTTGAACCCGTGTTTCCGCATCAGCCAGCCGGCCACGCCTGCGATCATCATGATCCAGACGTCGAACAGGCTGCCGCGAGCCGCATAGGCGGAAACGAACGAGGTCAGGAAAATGAGCGGGTAGAGGATCCTGGTCGGGATCTTCAAGATCATCCGGCCGACATAAGCTGCGCCGTAGTAACCGATGATGCCGTAGGCCACGATGCCGACCAGTCCGGCCGCAAAGAGGCTGTAGATGATTTCTCGAGAAGTCAGGAACAGCGTTGGGCCCAGCTGAAAGCCGTGAATGTGGAAGACGGAGATCAGGATCGCCGCAATGGTCGAGCCAGGGATGCCAAGGGTCAACAGGGGCGCCATCGACGGGCCGGACACAGCGTTGTTCGCGGCCTCGGGCGCAGCGACGCCTTCGAGCGCGCCCTTGCCCCATTTGTCGGCATTGGCGGCGCGACGCTTGCCCTCGCCGTAGGAGATGAACGCGGCGATGGAGGAACCGAGGCCCGGCAGCATCCCGATGAAGGCTCCAATGAAGGAAGACCGAAACACGTGTGGCAGGCACGGCCGATATTCCGCCCATGTCAGCCGGTTCGCGGCCTTGTCGTCCCTCAGCGGGTCATGGAATGCCTCGACCTTCCGGTCGCGCTTTTCGAGTTGCGCAAATACCTCAGCGAAAACGAACATGCCGATGATGATTGGGACCAAGGGCACGCCACCGGACAATTGATAGAATTCGAAAGTCAGTCGGTCCTGGCTGGTGATCGGGTCCAGGCCGATCATCGCGATGACGATCCCCAGTGCAGCACTTGCAAGTCCCCTTAAGATCGAATCCCCGATGACCGAGCCGATCACGACAAAGGCCGCGAAATAGATCGAGAACAGTTCGGGCGGCCCGAGCATCAGAGCGACCCTTGCGATGAAGCCGACGAAGAGGATCAGCAGGACGTCCCCCGTGAAATCTCCGATGGCGGACGAAACGGTCGCGACTTTCATCGCCTTTGACGACAGCCCCTTTTGCGACAACGGGAAACCGTCGATCTGCGTGGCTGCCGCGGCCGCGGTGCCAGGCGTGTTGAACAGGATCGCGGCGATCGACCCTCCGTAGCGGCCGGACTTGCCGATAACGTACAGGAAGGCGAGCGCCGAAAGCGGTTCCATGTAGAACGTCACCGGCACCAGCATCGCGATTGCGGCGGCTGAAGTCAGGCCGGGAATGGCGCCGACGACCATGCCGATCAGCGCGCCCGCGACAATCCATATGCAGACCCATGGATCGCTGAAGACGGTTAGAAGCCCGGCAAAGATCTCCACGATCAGTTCCCCTGGATCACGTCAAGCAGGTCGAACCATAGGCCAAAGGGCGGGAAGACTCCGAGGCCGACAAAAAATACAAGATGGTATACAGCCGGGCAAAGCACCGCGGCCACGGCGAAGCCGGAAATCGAGCGAACTCCGAAGAGGTAGAGCGCAATCGGGGCAGCCGCGGCAGTGCTGACCAAGTAGCCGAAGTAGTTGATGCCGATGACATAAGCCGCGGACAGTGCCAAGAGGCCGGCGACGTGCCATGCGTCGCGGGCATGACCCTGATCCCCTTCCTCTGCCGCCATCTGATCTTCCGGCTCCGGGTCGGCAGAAGCGGTGCCGAGTCCGGCCTGCACCGCCCCGAGCAAGGCAATCAGAAGGGCTCCGGCCATGGGAAAGACTCTGGGGGCGATGCCGCCCTGCTCTCGCACGTCGATGCCGAAGCTGGCCGCGAAAAAGCCAAGTCCAACCGCAACCATCGCAAGGCCCGCCAGGGCCTCGCGCTTTGCCAGTGTCGCAATCATTGCAGGCTACATGATGCCTTCAATGATCGGCCGCACGGTTTCCGCGAGATCGCGCAACCGCGCTTCGGCATCTTCGGGGCCAAGATAGGCGGGCAAGAGGCCCTTGGTCTTCATCTCTTCGCCGTACGCTTCGCTGCCAACGATCTCGCCGACATAGGCACTGACGGTCTCGATCACTTCTGCGGGCGTGCCTGCCGGCGCGAACATGGTGATCGGCGTGTTGACGAACTTGTACTCAAGACCCTGTTCAGCGACCGTCGGGATATGCGGCTGCAAGGCATCGCGTTCCGGCGCGATCAGCGCCAAGGCGCGCATCTCGTTTTCAAAGCCGCGATTCTGCTGAACGCCTATGATCGCATAGTCGACCTGGCCGCCGACAACCGCGGCACGGACCTTGGCACCACCCTTGAACGGCACGTCGGTCGCCTCCAGCCCGTTGGCCACGAGGAAGCTCTGCCCCGACACGTGCAGGAATGCGCCTCGTCCGGTGTGGGCCCAGCGCAGCCCGCCAGGATTGGCCTTGATCGCCCCGACCAGGTCGGCAAGCGTCTTGTGCGGGCTGTTCGCGGGCACGACGATCGAGCCTTGCAGGCCACCAACCTGCGCGACAGTCTCAAAGCTGTCGAACGGGTCGATGGGAATTTCCTTGAAGATCGAGTGCATCACCAGTGCGCCACCGGTCGTGACCATCAAGGTCTGGCCATCTGGCCGCGCTGCAGCCACTTCCGTCGCGCCATTGACGCCGCCCGCGCCCGGCTTGTTCACGATATTGACGGGCACACCGAGCTTTTCCGACAACGGACCGATCAACGCCCGGCCATAGGTGCTGGTGCCGCCGCCCGGCGGGTACGGCACGACCAGGTTGATCGGGCGGCGCGGCTGCCAGTCTGCGGCAGCGACGGGCAATGCGGCAGTTGCGGCGAGCGCGGCGCCGGTTGCAAGGAACGTTCTGCGTTTCATAGTTTTCTCCCAGGTTTCATCGCAATCCGTCGGCGATGTTGGCAGTAACCATATCGCATTCTCTCGAAGCACAAAAACGAATTACATTGCGTTTCATATGGCTTCTTGGAATATGAATGCCCGTGAACATTCGCCTTCGCCAGCTCCGGGCCTTCAAGGCCATCGTCGAGAACGCCAGCGTCTCAGAGGCTGCGGTCGCGCTGGGCCTGACGCAGTCGAGCGTCAGCAAGATGCTTGCAGGATTTGAGGCGGAGCTTGGATTTGCGCTCTTCGACCGGGTCGGTAGGCGGCTGCATCTGACGGAACAAGGACGGCAGTTCTTTCATCGAACCGAAGATGCCATGGAACTCCTGGACAGCATCCGAACCGCTGCAGAGGACATTCGCGACAACGTCGCTGCACGCTTTCGGGTCACGGCCATCGGCCCCCTGTCGTTGAGTGGATTCCTTCCCAGGATCCTTCGTCAATTCGGCGCGGAGTATCCCGAGTTCAGATTCTCGGTCGAAACAAAGGTGCGGGCAGAGATCGAAGACTGGATCGTCGGGCAGCATGCGGATGTCGGTCTCACGCTTTTGCCTGTGCGACGCGGTCAGTTGTCCTCACGCACCTTTGCCAGCGTGCAGGCCGTGGCGATATTGCCCAAGGGACACCCATTGGCAGGCCAGAACTGCCTCTCGCCCGCTGCCATTGCCGACGCGGACATCATCATGCCCAGGCCGGCAGTGCGCCTGCGAAACCTCGTCGAAGCCAGCTTTGTGCAAGCCGGGGTCGAACTGCGACCGCGGTTCGAGACCTCCAATGCGGTGTCTACTGCCAGTCTTGTTGCCGCTGGGAACGGGATCGCGGTAATTGATCCATTCACGGTCACGGGCGCGCCGCCCGGCAAGATTCACGTGGTACCGTGGGAACCGACAACGATCTTGAATTACGGGACAATCTGGTCTGGCAGCCGTGCTTTGGCAGCGCATGAACGGCGTTTGCATGAAGTGGCAGAAAACGTTGCGCAGGACTTGGCTCGCTCGCAGCGTCATTTTGTGCTGGCTTAGGTCATGACCTGTACCAGCCAAAGCGCTATGCAAGGAAAGCAGACGAACAGCGCCAGTCCGGTTTCCACTTCGACTTGACGGACTTGCTTCGTGAGCGCGGACTGGGTCTCGCCCAACGCTTGCGCGGAATGACAAATTGAACCGGCATCCGCCACCGCGACAATCGCCTGGATGTGAGAAAGTTTCATGATTGGAGGACAATTCAACGCGACAGGCAATCCACGAATCCGGGCCACGTCAGTCGTTGCGGACACCGGTTGCCGGGCAGTCCCCACCGCGGAAACGGGGCCGCCGGGCACAGCGATCCGATTCGCATGCTGCAAAGACCGGCATCGGACTGGCCGTCAACAAAGCCTCCGACCGCCATCAACGGGCACTGCATCGGAGCATGTGCGCGAACAACTTCAATGTAGCGGTGGCCTGCTCGCCGCGGGCACACTGCTTCGCCCGGACCTTCGGGCATGGGCGAAGACTGACGGCCTCCTGCGGCTTGACGCCGGATCGTGCCAAAGCCTATGCAAGAGCATCATGCGAAAGGACAATTCCGGCAAATCCGTGCGTGACCAAGTTTCCTCAAGGAAACGGAACGGGTTGGCCGCGTGAGCGAATCTCAGCGACTGGACCAGTGGATCTGGCACGCCCGGTTCTTCAAGACCCGTGGGCTGGCCACGAAACTCGTGGCGGGCGGTCATGTCCGGGTTGACGGCCAACGCGTTTCGAAGCCCTCCTTCGCGCTGCGCCCGGGACATGTGCTCACATTCCGCAAGGCCCGCGAAATTCGCGTGATCCGCGTGGACTCACTGGCCAAACGCCGCGGCCCGGCTCCGGAGGCGCAGGCCCTATATACGGACCTCGCCCCGCCGACGGACGACAATGTTCCGCGTGCTCCGCGATTTGAAGGCAAGGGTCGCCCTACCCGCAAGGATCGCCGCAACGCCCGTCTTTATGGTGATCCTTCGCTTGATTGAGCCCGCTCAAGTGGTTACGTGACCGTGATTCCCTTTGGCGAGGCATCCATGACTTACGTCGTCACCGACCACTGCATTGCATGCAAGTACACAGACTGCGTGGAAGTCTGCCCGGTGGACTGCTTCTACGAGGGCGAGAACATGCTGGTCATCCATCCCGACGAATGCATCGACTGCGGGGTCTGCGAACCCGAATGCCCCGTCGACGCCATCCTGCCGGACACGGTGCCCGACATGGAGAAGTGGGTCGAATTCAACCGCAAGTATTCAGAGCAGTGGCCCGTGATCGTCACGAAGCGTGACCCGCTGCCCGACGCCGAAGAAATGGAAGACAAGGAAGGCAAGATGGAGTTCTTCTCGCCGAACCCTGGCGAAGGGAACTGACAAGCCCACCGGCATGCCCATGAACGAGCGGTCAGCGAGTGAACGCATTTCAACGCAAGTCCTCGCGCGATCAGAATTTATGTTCCCCCACCTTGGAATTGCAGCGGATTTTGCTATATGTCCGGGACATGGGCGGGGAAACGTGGTTCGTGACCTCACCTTGCTGGCGAAAATGCACGACGGGAAGGCAGACACGTGTTCCCGCGATGCATTTTTGCAACTTCCCGGCAGCTTGAGGGGACTGGCTGAATGAGCAAAGTCAAGAAGATGGAATTCCGCCCGAATGACTACGTGGTCTATCCGGCTCATGGAGTCGGCCAGATCGTGTCAATCGAGGAGCAGGAAATCGCGGGCCACAACCTCGAACTGTTCGTGATTTCGTTCGAGAAGGACAAGATGACCTTGCGCGTGCCGACCAACAAGGCCGCCCATGTCGGAATGCGGACCCTGTCTTCGCCGGACGTGGTGTCCCAGGCAATGACGACGCTCAAGGGCAAGGCGCGCGTCAAGAAGGCGATGTGGTCGCGCCGTGCGCAGGAATATGAACAGAAGATCCATTCTGGCGATCTGGTCGCGATTGCCGAAGTCGTCCGCGACCTGCACCGGGCCAACGATCAACGCGAACAGAGTTATTCTGAGCGCCAACTCTACGAGGCGGCACTGGAGCGTCTGACGCGGGAAGTCGCGGCCGTCAACGGAGCTGACGAGGCAGATGCACAGCGCCAGGTTGACGAGGTTCTGATCAGTCGCGCGGCCTGACATTCGGACTTGTCATGCAAGGCGCGGTGTTCGCCCGCAGCACACGGTTGCCCATCGTCCCGAGCGCTAAATGACTGAATCGCGGCTGTGGCAGGCACTCAGTTTGTACCGTCAATTCCCTGGGGCTGGCCTACCACAACGAAGTGCAGATCCTGCGGACGATACAGTCGCGCGGCCACACTGCGCACATCATCTGCCGTCACGGCGTTCACCTTGCCGTTTCTGGTATTGACATAGTCAAGGCCAAGATCGTCCATCTGCATGCCCACCATTATGCGTGCAATGCTCGCATTAGAATCAAACCGAAGAGGATAGGCGCCTGTGAGGTAGGCCTTTGCCTCTTCCAGTTCATCCTCCGTCACGCCATCCGCTGCGATCCTTGCCCATTCCTCCCGCGTCACCTCGATTGCCTCCGCAATCCGCTCATTGGCCGAGGCAACCTGCCCCACCACAATCTGCGCAAGATCAAAACCCGCCAGGTAGGCTCCGATGCCATAGGTCAATCCCCGATTCTCGCGCACCTCGATGCCCAGCCTCGACTGATTTCCCGAGGCCCCGAAGATGTGATTTGCGACAAATGCCGGAAAGAACTCAGGATCGTCCCGTCGAATGCCTACATGTCCGAAGATAGCCACAGACTGTGGGGTCTCGAAGGGTACCACCGTTACGCCGCCGGCTAGCAGGACCTCGGCATCGTTCGGCAGTGGTGCCCCGACTTCCGGCAAACCTCCAAGAAGGTTGTCAAGCAGCAGTCCCAGTTCCTCCGCCGAGATGTCGCCGGCGGCCCCGACATAGACGCGGTCTCGGGCAATCACGTCCTTGTAGGCCGTCACGATGTCGTCACGCGTCAGTGCCGACACGCTCTCGACCGTGCCGTCAATCGGCGTCGCATAAGGATGATCTCCGAACGCGAGGGCATTGAATCGACGCGACGCAACGGTGTCTGGATCCGTGTCATCGCTGCGAATAACCGTCAATACCTGGTCGCGCACACGGTCCAACGCAACCTGATCGAACCGTGGGGCGGTGAGCGCACTCTGCAGAAGAGCGATCGCTTCGTCGCGGTTTTCGGTCAGGAACCGTGCCGAAACCGAGAGCGCATCCCGGTGCACATCGAATCCGTAGCTTGCGGCCAACGCATCTCGCGCTGCAGCGAACCCTTGAGCATCAAGTTCTCCCGCACCCTCCTCCAATACTGCGGTCATCAAATTGATCGCACCCCGCTTGCCGGGCCGGTCGAGCGAACCACCGCCCCTGAACCTGATCTCCAGAGCAGTGAACGGGATTGAACGCTCCTCGACCAGCCATGCCTTGATGCCGCCGGGTGACGTAACTTCCTGAATGTCGACTGCCGCAGCCGGGCCAGTGACGAGCACAGCCAGCCCCAATGCGCAAAAAAACCGGTTCACTTAACCACCTCCTCCGATCGCCGTGCAAATCCAGTGACCGCGCGGCGCCGATCGAAATGCTTGCGCGCTGCCGAGAGGATGTCTTCTTCGGAAACCTCTTGCAGAATGCTTGGCCAAGCGTCAACGTCCTCTATCGAAAGGCCCGCCGTCAGCCCCGCGCCATACAGTCTGGCCAAATTCGAGATGTCGTCGCGGGCGTAGATCTCTGAAGCCCGGATCCGCGTCTTGATTCGCGCGAGTTCCTCGGCATCCACGCCTTCTTCCATAAACTCGGCAACCGCCTCGTCCAGAAGCGACTCGGCCTCTTCCAGCGAGACGCCCTCGACGGGCACGATTGCCAGCCCGAAAATCGTGTCGTCCAACGCACGCTCACGATACCAGGCAGAGGTGTAAACGGCCTTGGGATCCTCGAACTGCAGCTTCCGCGCCAGAGCCGAGGTGGTCGACGAACCTCCCAGAACCTGCGCCAGCATGGCAAGAGCCGCCGCCTCCTGCTGGTCGCCTGGATCTCGCTCGGGCACAAGGTAGACGCGAGTCATGTAGTCATTGCCAATCCGAGGATCCGAGAAGCTCAGACGCCGTTCGGCCAGTTGCGGTGGCTCCGATGGGCGGTTGCGCATCCGTACATTCGGATTGGGTGGAATGATGCCGTAATGCCTTTCGGCAAGCACCCTGACTTCGTCCGGGTCCACGTCGCCCGCAACCACGAGGATCGCGTTGTTCGGCCCGTAATGCTCCCTGTAGAACGACACGGCATCTTCAAGCGTCAACGCCTCTGCCTCGTGTTTCCAGCCGATGACAGGCACGCCGTAAGGGTGGTTCAGGAATGCCGCTGCGTATATCTGTTCCCCGAACAGGGTGCCGGGATCGCTGTCGATACGCTGCTGCCGCTCTTCGATCACGACGTCTCGCTCCGTTGAGATGTCTTCCTCGACGAGCGCCAAGCCGTCCATTCGGCTGGCCTCCATCCCCATCACGAGATCGAGGCGATCCGCCGCTATGCGCTGAACGTAGGACGTGTAGTCATAGGAGGTGAATGCATTGTCGCTACCGCCATTGCGGGACACCACGTCGGACAGTTCGCCCGATGCAAGCTCGTCCGTTGCCTTGAACATGAGATGTTCGAGAAAGTGAGCGATTCCCGACTTGCCGGGCGGTTCGTCCGCCGCGCCGACCCGATACCAGACCATGTGCACGACAACCGGGGCGCGGTGATCCTCGATCACGACCGCTTCCAAGCCGTTGTCGAGTTCGAACGTGGTGACTCCTCCGGCTCGGAGCGACACCGGAAGGACGACAAGAACTGTCGCCAAGACAAGAACCAAAATCTGCATGGGCACTCCTCGTGAGGCAGGTTGCGCCAAGAATTGGTGCGAGTTCTTCGCCTAGTCAACTCGCATTTGCGTGACAGCCTGGGTGAAAGCGCGACATGCAGGCTGAATTGTCAGGCATCGCGAAGCGCCAAAAGTCAAGCGGCCGCTGCAAGCGCATCGCGTCTACTGCAAGAGTTCGCCGGAATGGTTGGCCGTGGCTGCGAGTCTCCTCGAAGTTCACCGTCAGACAGGATTTCGCGGGTCCGAATCGTCTTGCTCGTTCGGTAAATGCCGGACCACGCGACCGGCCTCGAGATCGCAGTTGCACACATTGCTGTCAGCATGGCCGTGATGTCTGACGTTGGCATTAGTCCAACAGAATCTGGGGTTTGGGCAATAAGGGGAATTCCGGCTCATTGAAGCAAACGCGAAAGTGAACAAGAAATCCCGAACAATGGGAGACGATTCCGAAGTGCAAGTCAGGGACGTTGAGCGCGGTTCCCCAAACAGCATTCGACCGAGGAGATAACCTGGATCATGCAGCCTGGTCTACGCGAACAAGAGTGGATTGCTGCGCCATTCTCTTTCTTGAGGCCATTGCATGGGGAAGGTCGCTTTCAATTGCTCTTCTCGGCGACTTCAACCGATGCGTCGTTGCCTGGAGCGACGCTGGGAGTGGAGGGACTCAATTCGTGAATCCAGTTAATCCTGCGCATGGAGTGATCCGGCAACACGACGTCTTCGAGTGATTGCACATGAATTGCTTGCCCTGCGCCACTTGCCCTGGGCAACTTCGTCGAAACGCCCAGTTCCTGAATCAGGAGAACGGGCGCCTGATCTGTCTGGTCAACGGTTCCTCTTGACATGATGTCCGCACAACCGGCCTCAACTGTGCCATGGTGACAGGTCCAAGCATCAGTATTCCGGCACCACGGCCACACCCTCTCGCCTAGATCGATCACAGGCCAGCGCGATGGCAAGAGCCGTGCGGCCGTCTTCCTCGGTGACCGATGGCGGCCGCCCTTCCTGAACCGCGGCCTGAAATTCGTCAAGCGCGTGGTAAAAGGATGCGTCGTAGCGTTCCAGGAAGAAGTGCTTTAGCGTCTCGCGCGCCTCGGTCATTTGGCCGTCCCAGCGGATCAGGTTGTCGTCACGGTGATTTTCCGTCTGCAGCATGCCCTTGGTGCCGAACGCCTCCAGCCTCTGGTCGAAGCCATAAGCACAAGCGCGCGAATTGTTGACATGAACCAGCGCGCCGGAGGGCATCTTCAGCACGGTCATGGTCAGATCCACATCGCCCTCGGCACCAATTTCGGGATCGAACACGCAACTGCCGGTCGCATACACTTCCACGGGTCGTTCACCAGCGATCCAGCACAGCAGGTCGATGTCGTGGATCGTCGCGTCAAGAAAATACCCGCCGGAAGCGCGAACATAATCGATCGGCGGCGGCGCGGGTTCCCGGCTCCAGCTCATCAGCATGTTGACCGTGCCGATCTCTCCCGCCCGCACCGCGCGCTGCAAGGCGGCGTTGTCCGGGTCGAACCGGCGGTTGAATCCCAGCATGAACGGCACCGGGTGTGCCTTCAGGCAGGCCAATGCGCGGTCCACGCGCTCCAGCGTCTGGTCCAGGGGCTTCTCGCAATAGATCGGCTTGCCGACCTTCGCAAATGCCTCGATATATTCGACATGGGTATTGGTTGGGGTGGCGATGACCACGGCATCGACCGACGGATCGCCCAGCACGGCGTCCAGCTCGGCACTGGCCGCACCGCCATAAAGAGCCGCCGCATCCTCCGCCGAGGCCAGATTTGGGTTGAATACCGTGATCAGTTGCAGCCCAGGATGCGCGTTGATCTTCGGACCGTAGACATGGGCCATGCGCCCGCTTCCAAGCAGCGCAATTCCCAGCATGGCGTTCTCCCTTCTATCTGCGCGCGTCTTCGGCGATCATGGCGGCTCCCTTTTCGCCGATCATGATGGCGGCGGCGTTGGTGTTGCCGGTCACGATGCGCGGCATGATCGATGCATCCACCACACGCAACCCGTCAATGCCGTGAACCCGCAGGCGCGGGTCCACAACGGCATCCGCACCGACCCCCATTCTGCAGGTGCCCACCGGATGCAACAGTGACAGCCCCGATGCCCGGCAATAGTTCAGCAGTTCTCCGTCCGACTGAACATCCGCGCCCGGCGAGATCTCGCTTTCGACGCAGTCGACCATCGGCGCCGTCGCAGCAATCTTGCGCGCGAATTTCAAACCCGCAATTGCGGCACGCCGATCCGCCTCATCGGCGAAAAAGTTGAACTGAATCGCCGGTTGATCCCAGGCGTGCGGACCAGTGATGCATACATGCCCGCGCGAACTGGGACGCATGTGCTCGGCCAGGATCGTGAAGCCCGAGAAGGGATGCGGTTTCAGCCGCTCGTCCGTACACCAGGCCATGAATGTCACCATCATGTCCGGACGGTCGATTTCCGGTCCCGAACGGATGAAGGTGTTGGAGTAGTTACCGTTGTCGGCAAACGGTCCGGTGCGGAGCAGGAGATAGCGCAGCAACTGGAACCCGCCTTTCAGCTTGTTGTTGTAAAGATCGTTTACGGTGGATTTCACGGTCGAGCGGTACTCGGCACCGATTCCGAAATGGTCCTGCAGGTTCTCGCCCACGCCAGGCAGATGGTGCAGTGCTTCGATCCCGTGTGCCTTCAGATGCGCTTCAGGGCCGATGCCTGAAATCTGTAACAGTTGAGGTGAATTGAATGCGCCCCCGCAAAGTATTACCTCGCGGCGGATGCGCGCCGATTTCGGGCCGTCTCTGTCCGTCCAGATCACACCGGTCGCCCGTTTCCCATCGATCTCGATGCGCTCGACCATCGCATTGAGTCTGAGGTCGATGTTTCGTTTGGCAGGTCCCCTGAGATAACCCGCCGCGGTGCTCCAACGACGCCCATTGCGAGTTGTCGTCTGGACATAGCCCGTTCCCTCCTGCCGGGGTCCATTGAAATCGTCGTTGCGCGGCACGCCAAGTGCGGCCGATGCGGCATGAAAGGCCTCGCCCAGCTTGTGCTCCGTGCGCAGGTCGGAAACCGCAACCGGTCCGCCGGTACCGTGATACGCATCGGTGCCACGCTCCTGATCCTCGCAGGACTTGAAATAGGGCAGGACGTCGTCCCAGCCCCAACCGGTGCACCCCGCTTCGGCCCAGCCGTCGAAGTCCCGCGGCTGGCCGCGCATGTAGATCATGCCGTTGATCGCCCCGGTGCCGCCAAGAACCTTGCCGCGCGGCTGAAACAGGCGGCGTCCATACAAGTGCGGCTCGGGCTGGCTTTCGTAGCACCAGTTCACTGACGGGTTGGCATAAAGCATCGAATACCCGAGAGGAATGTGAATGAACGGACTGCGGTCCCGTCCACCGGCCTCAAGCAGCAGCACCGAATGTCCTGCTTCCGCCAGCCGACCCGCGACAGCACAACCTGCAGACCCCGCGCCGACTACCGCAAAATCATGGTCTTCGGTCGTCATCAATCCGCTCACCCTGCCTGAAAATCCGTCTGCCAAGCGTGACATGACCGGCAACCGTGCCGGAACAAGGCAATTATCAGATTTGGACGAAATTTCACTCGTTCACGCCTAGGAAATATAGATTATCAGATATGGATATTTTGAACGCTGGCCTTGGAGCGATTGAGTGACACGCGAAGAACTCTTGCGAATCCTGAATTTCGTGGACGCCAATCGCGAGATTTCCGAAAAGCGGACAGGACTTTCAACCACTGATGCACGCTGGAACATAATCTCCTACGCCATGCGGCGACACCTGGAAGGCAAGCTGCTGACCACTACGTCGGCGGCATTGGCGGCCGACGTCCCCTATGGCACGGCGATGCGGCGGATTTCAGAGCTGATCGACCAGAAGATGCTGCACAAGAGGCCGAAATCGAAGTCAGGAAAGTCTTTCTCCCTGCATCCCACGCGAAGGCTGATCGAAGAGTTCGAAAGCTTCGCAATGCAGCTCAAGGCAATGGTCGGCAATACGTTCGGATTCAATACCGGAGACGGCGAGATCGGCGATTTCTACTTCGGTGGATATTACATGGCCTCGCGCATCCTGCCCTATCCCAGTGCCATGCGTACCGGAGTCGGTTACGACCGGACATTCCGGATACTCTGCCCCATAGATCCGACGTTCAAGACACTGAACGAGCTCTCATCCAATCTGGATGAGCTCTGCGGCACCAAGATCGAGATCACGAACCTTCCGCTTGACGATCTGCACAGCGAGATCATGAGAAGTGCAAAGCAACCAGTTCCGGAATACGACCTGATGGCAGTTGATCTACCCTGGATCGGTCAACTGGCCGAGGAAGGCGTGATCGAACCCCTGGACGAGATAATGCGCCAGGAACGCTACAACCCGTCCGACTTTCACAATGCCGCCTATCGCGGGTCTTTCTGGCGCAACAAGCAGTTCGGACTGCCGATCCAGCCGACGGCAGAGCTTCTGTTCTGCCGGTCGGACCTGTTCGCCGACGCAGGCCTGCCGATCCCGCGCACCACTGACGACGTGCTGTTTGCTGCACGCGTCCTGCACCGCTCGGGCTTCAACCTGTCCGGAATCGTAATGAACTTCGGCCGGGGCACGCCGGTCGCACACACATTCGTCCAGACGTTGGCGGATTTCGGTCAGCCCATCATCAGTCTCAAGCCGATCGGCAACGAATTCGACCTCACCGAAATTGCGGGCGAAAACCATCGTCCGCAACTCGATACCGGTCCTGCGCAACAAGCCGCCGAGTTCCTGCTGGAATTGCTTGGACTGTCCCACAAGGACAGCCTGATTTGCAACTGGGATCGTCGCATTCGGATCTTCTCGGAAGGCCACGCGGCGATGACCTATGGCTGGAGCGTCCGGGCTGCGGCCTTTGAGTTGAACAACGCGTCGCCGGCTCACGGCAAGGTCCACTATGCGCCGCATCCGCACGCGCCCGGCGCACGCACGGTCTCTCCGATCGGCGGCTTCACGTTGGCGATGCCAGAGGGACTCAGCAGCGAACGCAAAAGAGCGTCGTGGAAGGTGATGGAATACCTGACCAGACCCGAGATGCTGAAATGGTACGTCCAGAATGGAAACCTGTCCAGCCCTCGGTTCTCGACAAGCGCCGACCCCGAGGTTCAGGCGAAGAGCCCGTTGATCAGCGAAATCGACGGCATGGAACGCCGCGGCGAGCTGCAGATCTGGCCGCGCCCGCCGATCCCGGAATTCAGCGACATTCTGGGCATTCTTGGCGACGAGATCCATTTGATGCTGCAGGGCGAGGCGCCCCCTGCCGTCGCGCTTGGCAATGCGCAAAACCGCATTGATGCGCTGATGCGGGCACACGGACATTACTGAGTTCCAACGGTGCGCCGTCAAAAGGACTCATTTTGGACATCTTCGCTCTCGTGCCCCGCTGGCGGCATGGTGCACTCTCCTCTTGTCGCGGACGGGCAGCAAGCTCTGCCGGAACGCGCATTCGGCGGGCGAGACCAACGCTCGGCCCGCGTGAACTCCAAGGAGGGAAGTCGGTAGTCAGTTGGCTTTCCCTGAAGGGAGAGGCTCTTGGAAGGCGAAAGCCCAAGCTGACCGGCACGCGAAAGGAGAATGCCGTCCAATCTACCCTGAACCATACCCTAAGGACCCAAACCGGGATGCTTCCTCAGTCCCAGATTCTGGAAGATTCGCTCGCAGGCACGCCAAGTCAGGCACGAAACGGGTCGAATCCAAAGGCTGGTGGTCAGGTTGTGCGAGGGGAACGCGGCTTCGGCCAGCGTCACCGGGGAAACCTCAGCGCCCCCGCGAACGGCGCAAGCCACATAGTCTTCCTTCATGGGGTCTTCCTTCATGGGAGCGGGCGGTGCCAATCGCCCGTTCCGCCTGTAACGCAACAGAAAGAGAGGCGCGTTTGTCTCCCCAGCCTGTACGCCGGGGCTTCCAGCGCGAAAATCAGATGAAAATCAAGTCAAAATTAGGACTGGCAATTGGCGCAATAACCATGGCCGGATCCATGACCACGGCAGCTTTTGCCGAGGACATCAGCATGGCCTTCATCGTCAAGGACATGAACAACCCTTACTACTGGCGCATGGGCGACGGGGCCAAGCGCGCAGCTGCGGAACTGGGTATCGAGCTGTCCTATGTCTCGGCCGAGTTCAACGGCGACATCGAAGGCCAGATTGCGGTGGTCGAAACCGAGATCATAAAGGGGCACGACGCGATCGTTCTGGTCCCGATGAACGGTACCGCATTGATCCCCAAAGTGTTGGAGGCCAACGCCGCCGGGATCCCCGTGATCACCGCCGACACGCGGGTTGATGACGGCCCGGCCAAAGTTGAAACCTTTGTGGGTCTGGATGAGCAAACCTCGTTTGCTGGCATGGCACAATGGGTCGTCGATCAGTTGGGTGGCGAAGGCCAGGTCGCAATTCTCGAAGGTTTTCGCGGCAGCTCGACTGCCGAGCTTCGGCTGAATGGCATGATGGATGTGTTCAACGCCAATGACGGCATTGTGGTGGTGGCTTCGATTGCCGCAGACTGGGACCAGGAGAAGGGCCTGAAAGCGGCGGAAGACATCCTTCAGTCACACCCCGACGTTGACGCGATTATAGGTTCCAATGACTTGATGGCGCTGGGTGCCGTTCAGGCCGTCAAGGGTGCTGGCAAACTAGACGACATCATCGTGGTCGGCGACGACGCAATCCCGTCGGCACTGGCTGCCCTGAGGGCCGGTGAACTGAACGCGACCATCGACGGCAACACCGACTTGGTGGGCTACGAGGCAGTGATGGCCGCATATCGTCATGTTACAGAGGGCGAAGAGCTGGACGACTGGATCGTTGTTGAGTCCTCGATTATGGTGGCCGCGGACGTGACCGACGAATACCTTGCCGGTCGCGGCATCGAACTGGAATAATCCAGTCAGCCGATCGGACGGCCAAAGTGCAGAGATGGCCGGGTCGCGCCCGGCCATCTCGTTTTGAACAGGGGACTGAATCATGCCGGACCCTACCCCGCTGGTCGAAATGCGGCACATTTCGAAGCATTTTGGCGGCTTGCAGGCGCTGACCGATGCACAGCTTGAGCTTTATCCAGGCGAGGTTCTCGGCGTCCTGGGACACAACGGTGCCGGGAAGTCCACGTTGATCAAGATCCTTGCGGGAGCCGAAACAGCCAGCGAGGGCGTGATCTTTGTCGAAGGACACGAGGTGCACATCAATGACCCGAACGATGCTCGCGTCTATGGGATCGAGACGATCTACCAGGAACTGGCGCTCTGCGGCAATCTGAACGCCCCGGCCAATCTATACATGGGACGCGAGCTGCACAAGTGGGGCTTTCTACGCAAAAATGCGATGAAAGCCGAAGCGACAAAGGCACTCAGCCGCCTGAACATCCGCATCCAGTCGCTCGACGTCGAGGTCGAAAGCATGTCGGGCGGTCAGCGTCAGGCGGTCTCGATCAGCCGCGCGGTGCATTTCGACACCAAAATCCTGATCATGGACGAACCGACCGCAGCCTTGGGCATGGAAGAGAGCAAAATGGTCATGGAATTGACCGTGGAACTGAAGAAACAGGGAATCGGAATCATCTGGATCAGCCATGACATTCACGAGGTCTTCAATTTTACTGATCGGATCACGATCCTGCACGGTGGAAAAAACGTGGTGACCGCCCCGACCAAGGAATTCACCCAAGACGAAATCGTGTCGATGATCATCTCCGGCATTCCCGTCGAGCGCGGCACATCCGCGGCAGGGGGCTAAGACATGCAGATTGCAGGGATCAAGTCCCAACCGCTCGTCTGGATCCTTCTGGTCGCCGTTTTGCTGGCCATCGTCCTTTCGTTCCTGTCGCCATTCTTCATGACAGTCGGCAACATGACCAACCTGTCCAAGCAGGTGTCGATCGTTGCGATCCTTGCGGCGGGTCAGGCGGTGGTCATCATATCGGGCGGTATCGACCTTTCAGTGGGGTCCATCCTGGCCCTGTCTGCGGTCGTGATCGGTGCGCTGATACAAGTTGACGTGGACCCGTTTTTCGCCACCCTGGCCGGATTGGCAACCGGGACGCTCGCCGGCTTCGTCAATGGCTTTGTCATTACGCGCGGCAATATCCCGCCCTTCATCGCGACCCTCGGAATGCTGGGGATTGCGCGCGGCTTGGCACTGGTCATCACCAAGGGCGTGTCCTACCAGGTGCTGGTGCCATTCTTTCTCTACATCGGCAATGCCAAGTTTCTCGGGCTTCCGATCCCGCTGTATTTCGTTGTCGTCACATTCCTTGTCGTCTCCGTGATGTTGCACATGACCGTCTTCGGCCGCCACGTCTACGCAATAGGCGGCGACGAGCGGGTTGCCCGGCTAGAGGGCATTCCGGTCGACCGGCAGAAGGTGAAGATCTACATGCTGAGCGGTTTTCTGGCGGCCCTCGCGGCCGTGGTGATGACCGGACGCCTAGCGGCGACGCCGCCAAGTGTTGCACAAGGCATTGAACTGCAAGCCATTGCTGCCGTGATCATCGGCGGTGTCAGCTTTGTCGGAGGACGCGGCATTGTCCTGACCGCGCTGATCGGGGCGCTGATCATGGCCATGATCACCAACGGACTGAACATTCTCGGAATTTCCTCGTTCTATCAGCAGGTGCTGATCGGCTTCGTCATCATCGTCGCAGTCTGGCTCGACAATCTGAAGTCGCGAAAGTAGTTGGGCAATGAGGATTGAAGACAAACCGACCGTCGGCATTGGTCTGATCGGGTCCGGCTTCATGGGCCGTTGCCATGCCAACGCATTTGGCGCTGTGGCAGGTATCTTCGATCTTCCCGCCGATCCAGTCAAATCCATCTTGGCGGACGCAACCGACGAGATTGCGGCTGCTGCGGCATCGGCGCTGGGATTTTCGCGGGCGACTTCGGATTGGCAAGCGATGGTACAGGACGATTCGGTCGACATAGTCGCGATTGCCGCCCCAAACGTCTTGCACGAACCCATGGCTCTAGCTGCCATTGCCGCCGGCAAAACGGTCTATTGCGAAAAACCCCTGTCCACAACCGCAAGTTCCGCCCTGAAAATGACGAAGGCCGCCGAGGCTGCCGATGTCGTCACCTCAGTCGGATTCAACTTCCTGCGCAACCCGATGATCGGTCTCGCACGACAGATGATCTCCTCCGACGAGATCGGAGAGATAACCGGCTTTCGCGGTCGACATGCGGAAAACTACATGGCCAGTCCGGACGCGCCTCACTCCTTCCGCACCGATCCTCGGGGCGGCGGGGCGCTGTGTGACATTGGCAGTCACATCCTGTCACTGGCCCGACACCTCTTGGGCCCGGTCGCCGAAGTGAACGGACACTCACGGACGATATTCCCCGACAGACCCGTCGCTGCAAGATCAGCTGAGCGCCGCGCAGTTGTGGTCGACGACATGACCCACGCGCTCCTGCGCTTCGCCAGCGGCGTCTCAGGCAGCATCGAAGCGAACTGGGCCGCGACAGGACGCACGATGGATTTGTCCTTCGAGGTGACAGGGACGAAGGGCGCCATCGCCTTCACCCAGGAGCGGATGAACGAACTGCTGCTCTATTCGGGCTCAGGCCACAAGGCGGGATACCAACGAATAGAAGCGGGCCCCGCCCACCCTCCATACGGCAGATTCTGTCCTGCACCGGGGCATCAATTGGGTTTCAATGATCTGAAGGTCATCGAAGTCGCTCAGCTTGTCGAAGCTCATGCCGCACACGGATCCTGCATGCCCGATTTTCGCGAAGCCTTCGAGGTGCAAAAGACCGCCGAGGCCATTCAGTCATCCGCTCAATCCCGGGAGTGGGTTACGGTGTGCACTGCACCTGGCTGAACGCGGTGCACTCGCGTTGCTTCGGGCCGTGAATGGAGGTGGCGCGCGGTGAACCACATGTTGGTGGGCATGCCGACATCTGCCTGCCGTTCACATGTGCTGGTCAGCATACCTGCCGATAATCGAGATGATTGCATGGCTCCGACAACGCACCCACCAATATGGCGACACATCACAGGACGTCCGGACTTGGTGCATCCGCGCCTACGAGGGAGACGTTGGCGTTGGCCGCTGCGGCAAACTGCCAAGTAGATGTGAGAGTCGCTTGATGGTGACTCAACTGTGCCCGACTCTCACTCCTCGATCAACTCAGGCGGAGCTGCTGAGGTCCGGATGCCAAGACGACGGAGTCGCGCCAACTCTGCATATTGATCAAGCGCCATTCCCTCGTAGGCCCGGAAATAGACATTCACGTCGAAGAGCCGTTCCAGGACACGACCGTGATTGTCGCGACGAAATTCCAGGTCTGCGGCAGCAAGTTCGACACGAATGTTGCTGTCAACGCCGTGCCGCGTCGCATGGGCCAGGAACGCACCGTCGGTTGGGCCTCCTGCCAATGCCCCGATATCGCCGCCAAGGGCCGCCGCCACATCCCCCTCCGGCGTCGGATCCGTCAGGTTTCTACCGCCCGGCGTTGGCACGGGCAGTACGGCGATGTCCTCAGGCACTTCCAGCGGTTTCGTTGGAATGACCCCAAATTCGTCCGGACCGCCAGCGCGATCCCGGCCGATGTTCATCAGACCTGGACCGCCACCCGCACAAGCGGCAAGTGTCGGGATCAAGCAAAGGAGCAGCAACCGACGCAGCATGAATGCCTCCGAAACCGTTTCTCGGTTTCTACTCGTGAATCCATCCCGTGGAAAGCCTGTCCTGCTCATCGCCGGCCAGCGCTGAGCGTGATCAGGCCGAACGCGCCAACAAAGATGGCGATGTCCGCGACGTTGAACGACCAGGGATTCCGCCAGCCGCAACACGACATGTTCAGGAAGTCTGCCACCGCCCCGTAGATCAGTCGGTCAATCACGTTGCCGATGGCACCGCCAATGACCAGGCCCGCCGAGACCTGCACCGGGATTCCGGGGCGATCGCGCAACATCCACCAGAAAATCGCGCCACATATTGCCATCGCCAGCGCGATTAGAACCCACTTGCCCGCGAGCGGGATGCCGAAATTCACCCCCTCGTTCCACGCCATCCGGAACTGGATGTAAGGCGGCAAGACGGGGATTGCGCCCAGTTCCTTGAGGTTCAAGGCGTTGACCACAAAGTATTTCGTCAACTGGTCGACCAGGGCTGTCAAGGCCGCCGTGCGAAGGAGGGGCGCGAGAACCTGCATCAGTGCCTGAAGTGCCTTATGCCAGAAAACACCATGGCAAGCCCGGCCGCGTCGGCAGCCTCGATCACGGCATCGTCCCTCTTGGATCCGCCTGGCTGGATCACGGCCTTCGCGCCGACCTCGGCGGCGGCAAGGAGGCCGTCCGGAAACGGAAAGAACGCGTCGGACGCCACGACCGAACCGTTTGCCATTGACTCCGTGAGGCCGAGATCATGAGCCATGCGGCCTGCTTTCAGCGCGGCAATCGTTGAACTGTCGACCCGGCTCATCTGGCCAGCCCCGATGCCGACTGTGCCGAGATCGCGTGCATAGACGATCGCATTGGACTTAACGTGCTTGGCGACACGCCACGCAAAGAGAAGGTCGTCAATCTGTTCCCGCGTCGGCGCAACCCGGGTCACGACTTTCAGATCCGCCGCCGTGCAGGCACCGCTGTCCGCATCCTGAACCAACCATCCGCCCGAGACCTGCCGAACGGATACTCGGGATGCAGAAAAACCGGGAAGCCCGCCGGTCGTCAACAAGCGCAGTTTCCTCCTTGCCGCAAGAATCTCCTTGGCTTCGTCCGTTGCCTCCGGTGCAATCACGACTTCGGCAAAAATTTCGGAAATTGCACGCGCCGTCTCCCGGTCAAGCGTGCCGTTCAATGCCACGATGCCGCCGAACGCGCTTGTCCGGTCGCAGTCGAACGCACGGCCGAACGCCTGTTCGCAGCTTGCCCCACGTGCCACGCCGCTGGGATTCGCATGCTTTATGATAGCGACGGCGGGCCCGTCGGACGGGTCGAACTCGGCAATCAGTCGAAAGGCGGCATCTGCATCATTGATGTTGTTGTAGGAAAGCTCGCCCCCCTGGTGCTGCACAGCTGTCGCAATGCCAGGCAAGGCCGAACCGTCCTTGTAGAAAGTTGCCGCCTGATGAGGATTCTCCCCATAGCGAAGCCGCTGCGCCAACGTGCCCGCGAAGACCCGGCGGCGCGGCTCTTTATCGCCCAGAGTGTCAGCCATCCAGACCGAAATCGCGGCATCGTAGGCGGCAGTCCTTGAAAACGCCGTAAGCGCCAGACGCCTGCGAAAGCCCAGTGACGTTTGGCCGTCCTTGGCTTGCAGTTCATCCAGCACGTACTGGTAGTCGGCGGCATCCACCACCACGTTCACGAACTCGTGGTTCTTCGCAGCAGCCCGGATCATCGCGGGCCCGCCAATGTCGATGCACTCGATCGTCGCGCCTTGATCGGCACCGCCCGCAACGCTGGCCTCGAACGGGTAGAGATTCACGACCAGCAGGTCAATCATTCCGATCCCATGCTCTGCCATTGCGTCCAGATGCGCCGCGTCGCTCCGCAACGCCAGAAGCCCGCCGTGCACCGCCGGGTGGAGCGTCTTGACCCTGCCATCCATCATCTCGGGAAATCCCGTGATTTCCGCGACATCGGTCACTTCCAGCCCTGCCCCGCGAAGCACTGCGGAGGTGCCGCCGGTGGAAATCAATTCGACGCCCCGTCGCGAAAGCGCGGTGGCGAACTCGACGAGATCCGTCTTGTCCGATACGGAAAGCAACGCGCGACGCACTGGCTGAAGGTCTGTCATTCGTACGCCTTCCTTTCCTTCAATCCAGCACGAGTTCATCCTCCGGGATCACCCCGTCGCTTCGCCTGGACTTGGCGAGAATCCAGCTGACTCGTGTCGAATACTCCATGGCGAAGCCGGAGAGAACAATCTGAATTGTCGCGCGCGACGATGACGATGTGCATTCCAGAAAATCGCTTGGTTCAATCGCCAGCTGCACGTCGCCCCGGCAACGAAATCTCCAGGTCTCTCCGTTCGTGAGCCACATCGAAACGTCGCGACCCTCGTCATCCGTCTCTGCTTCGACATCCGGATGCAGATGGAACCGAATGTTGAACGGCACGCCCTCGAGCCGCTGCGCGCTAAGCAATGCATCAAACCTCTTCCGTCCATCGTCGGAAGCCGCAAGAAGGACATCTTCGCCATTGACCTTGCTGCCCTCCGGATTGACCTGAAGCCTGCGCCAATGATTGAGGCCGCATCTGCCCTGATAGCCGTCATGGCCGGCGACAATGCAGGTGCCGTCATTGTAGTCGTTGCGTTCCAGCGTAACGTTGGCCGGCACGCGCACGATCCTCTCCGCACCGTCGGCAAATGCGCCACTGGGAGCGGCGAAGCGAGACGAGGAATAGCCCTCTACGTCCAGGGTCGAGTGAGAGGACGTTGTCCTGGCGACCATTAGCAAACTCTTGCCATAGGCCTCGCCCGAACCGCAATTGACAACCAGGGGGTGCAGACCACTCGTCAACTCGAATGCAAGAGTTGATGCATGCGCATTGGCGGTCGCTGCCGGCGGCGCGACATCAACAATCATTGTTGTGCGACCGTGAGCCACCCGTGCGTAGCCCATGGCCAGCTGCTGCCGCCGCGCGGTCCCGCCCCTGACGCCAGCATTGGCCAAGGCCCAGTCAAGCTTGTCGACAGTTCCGGGTCCTCCTCCATGAAATCGCGCCAGGCTTCCATCCGCGTGGCGCAGCGAACGCAGTACAGGCGCCACTGCGGTGACGGCCGCCCTGTGCGCGTCCTCGGGCGGCCGTCCAGCAAGCTGAAGAGCCGCGGCGGCCCAGTTGAGCAGGAAGAAGACTTCGAGAAGTTCTTCAGGATTGCGCGACGCTATCGCTCCGTGGCTGTCAATGCAGGACCCGCACTCCCTCGCGAGCGCCCGGCTCGCCCTGCGCATCTGGCTGTCCATTCCCGAAAGCGCTGCGCTCCCCTGGATCAGCCCTGCCAACGCCTCGAACCGGGGCAGGCCGGGGCGCGCCGTCTTCCAGCGACGCGAAAGAAAGACTGTCTGGGCCGAGAGCGACCTACGAAACGCATTGCTCTTCGCCCGCCCCTGCCCGGCCAGCAACTGGTCTGCGTGGTTGATCCAGCGCAGCACGCGCCGGCCGGTCAGCTCGGGTGTCCATCCGGATCCGGCGCCAAGACCGAATCGCCGGATCCAGTCATGCGTCCAGTTCTGGGCGAGACCGTTTGTGCGAAAATCGCATACGGCCGTCAGGTCATCGAGCCATTCGAACCCGTGAACTGCGGCTTCAAATCCCGCGCTCGGCATTGGCAGGTCCCAGATGTCCTGGCCCGGGGCCGGCAGGTGAAGTCCAGCAAACAGGAAGTCTCCCGCAGCGAGCTGCCGTCCGCGTTCGACGGAACCTGTCACGCGGGTGTCGGACATCATGGTGAATGCCGCTGCCGGCGGCGACAAGCAAGCCCAGATCGCGTGAAGGCGGTTCAACCAGCGCGTTGCACGCACAAACCAACTCCCTGTCCCGGGCACTCGCATCGCCCTGCCCGGAAGCAGCCTGCCCGGCCCTCGGGCTGCGAGGATAGCGAAACACCGTCAGGCTGTCATGGGCGTTTTTTTGAGGCGCGCCACGAAGAAGCCGTCGATGCCGCCCTCGTCATGCCAATGGTCAGGACGAATCCTCATCATGCCGTCCGGCGTGCGCCACAGCTTGTCAATCCAGTCACCGACGGGTGCCACGACCGAGAGATCCGTGTGCCGCGAAAGTGCGGCGCCAATTTGCTCCTCCCCCTCATCGGGAAGAAGCGAGCAGGTGCAGAAGACCAGCCGTCCGCCGGGCCGGAGCGAAAGAAGCGCACGGTCAATCAACCTTGCCTGCAGATCCACGAGTTCGTCAATGCCGCTCCCGTCGCGCACGAAGACGAGATCAGGATGCCGCCTCAACGTTCCGGTTCCCGAGCAAGGGGCATCGACGAGGATCGCGTCGAACTTCCGTTGCGACGTCCAGGTCAATGCGTCGGCCACAATGCAGGTCGCCGCGAGACCCGTGCGAGCAAGGTTCTCTTCCACCCGCGCCATTCGCTCCATCGAGACGTCAAGCGCCGTGACCTCGGCTCCTGACGCCGCCAGTTGCAAGGTCTTTCCTCCTGGCGCGCAGCAGAGATCAAGCACCGACTCGCCGGGCTGCGCGTCAAGCACGCGCGCCGCGACCGCGGCCCCGGCGTCCTGCACCCACCAGGCACCGTCCGCATATCCCGGCAGAGTGGAGACCTGCCGGGGTTCGACAATTCGGATTCCACCATCCGAACGCAGCACTGCCCCAAGCCGTTTGGCCCAGGATGCCTCTTCACCGGAATCGCGCAACGTAAGGTCGAGCTTTGGCCCAGCCGCGAATTCCGCCTCAATGGCCAGCACTGCGTCCCGGCCCCAGGCATCCACCAGGCGCCTGCGAAGCCACTTCGGAAGACCTGGAAGGGGCAGGCTGTCCCAGTCCAGCCCACTACGCAGCACGTTCCTCAGGACGGCATTGACCAGGCCTGTCTTGCCACGCGGGGCAATCGACACGGACTGATCGACAACCGCATGTGCCGGCGCAAGTTCGACGAACATCTCGAACACGGCCAGCCGCAGCAGGTTCATTACCCATTGCTCGGGCAGGCGCTTCAGGAACGGGCCAAGCATCCTGTCCGAACGGCCTGCCCAACGAAGCGCGCCGGTCGCCAGGCGCCCGGCACGAGCCCGCTCAGGGGGCCCCAGTCCCCTTGCCGTACGTGCCAGCGCGACGCCCAGCAACTGGCGCCGGTCCGTCACGGATGTCATCGCAGCGACCGCAGCGCGCCTCGCTTCTGCCCCAGCCTTCGTCATCGCCAAGCCTTGCGGGAAACCCGACGAACCCTATAACAGGCTGGAACCTTGCCACAAGGATACCTCCATGGCCGAGAAAGACCTGCCTCCCGAAGCCCGGCGCGCGCTTGCCGACGCGGAGCGGATTCGCAAGAAGAAGTCCGAGGACATGGATCGGCCCGAGGAATTCGGTGGCCCTGAGGGTCCGGATCCGGTTCGCTACGGCGATTGGGAGAGGAAAGGCCGGGCGGTCGACTTTTGATGAATCCGGGGGAGGCGGCCGAATGCCGCTACGTGTCCGCTCAAGGCGGCCGAACGTGTCAAGTCGCGGGTCCGGGCTCGCGCAACTCCTCAGATCGGAACTGTTCTGAACGCGTTCGTGTAGTCGTGCATGTGCACGGTAACCTGTTCGTCGGAAAGGAGAACAATGCCGTATGCTGGCGGCTCCCGGTTGCCAAGAACCCGGTCCGTTGCGGCGTCGAGATCGAGGGCGACCTGATGGTTCGTCCCGCGCATGCAGGAAAAGGGGATTCCGCGCCATGTGCCCCAGACCGGCCGGTGGAGATGACCAAAAAAGAGGTGCCGAATGCGCGAAACGTGCGGGGCCAGCAAGGCGTGGAAGGCGTCGCCGTTGGCAAGCCTGATGTCGTCCATGCCAGACATTCCCACCGGCATTGGCGGATGGTGCATGAACAGGAAAACCGGCGCTGCATCGCGCTCCAGTTCCGCACGCAGCCATTCCTGCCGCGCCGGACAGTATTCGCCGACACCTGATCCAGAAACGTGCGTGTCGAGGAACAGGCACCTACCGAACGGCGTTGCGGCGTGGGACTGAACAAACCCATCTTTGTCCAGGGGCAATTCGGGAAACGCGCGGACGAGTTCATCCCTATCGTCGTGATTGCCGACCAGAAGGTGAAACGGCATCTTGAGGCGCTGGATCTCGGCGCCGAAGGTCTCATAGCTGGCGACATCCCCCGAATTCGACAGGTCGCCCGTCACGACCGCAAAGGCCGCATCGCCGTGTTCGGCATTGATGGAGTCAACCGCCGCTCGCAGCTGTGCTCTGGGACTGAGACCAGCCAAAGTGCCATTGCCTGCGACGACGTGCATGTCGGTGAGATGAACGATCTTCGTGAACACTCCGTCGCCTGAAGGCGAGGGCTTCTCGGCCAAGCTACGCGGCAACCCGCACGCTTCGCGACCGAAGGCCGGTTCCCGGCCCCTTGAGCTGTTGCAGCACGTTGCGGGCGGCGTTGACGTCGCGGTCAAGGACGAGACCGCAGGCGTCGCAGCAGTGCACCCTGTCCGCGAGCGTCTTCGGCCTGTCCGGCTCCGCCCCGCATCCGCTGCATCGCCGGGAGGTGCCGCGCGGGTCGACCAGGACCACGGACCCACCGGCGCTTGCAGCCTTGAAGGTCAGCATGTCCCGCAACTGCGTCCACGCGGCGTCGTGAACCGACCTGGCCAGGAAGGAGCGCTTCAGCGCGTCCATCCCCAGCTCCTCCATCGCGATCACGCGATGCCGCGAGGCCAGTCCGTGGGAGAGCTTGTGCAGGAAGTCGCGCCGCCTTGCGGCGACGCGTGCGTGGTGGCGGGCGAGGGTCCTGCGCGCCTTCGCGCGCCGCCTCGATCCCCGCCCCTTCCGGGCCAGCGCCCGCTGCAGCCGCCGCGTCCGCGCCTGCGCCTTGCGCAGGTGCTTCGGCGCCGCGACGGTCTCCCCGTCGCCGGTCGCGACGATGCTGTTCAGCCCGACGTCGATCCCGACGTCCGGGCACGCGTTCCCCTGGCCGGGAACCGCCAGCGCCGGGATCCCGAACTGGAGCGTCACGTGCCACTTCCCGTGCGAGCGGCTGACGACCGCGTGCGACGGCCTCGCGGGCAGCTCGCGATGCCACCGGACCTTGACGAGGCCGGGCACGCCGACGAGCCGGAGCCGTCCGTCCCGGCAGACCAGCCCGTCGCCGACGCGGAAGTCCGCGCTGTGGAACCGCGACTTCGCGCGGAAGCGGGGAAAGCCCGGCGTCTCTCCCGCCTTCACGCGGCGGAAGAAGGCGGCGAAGGACCTG
>JAJDVJ010000015.1 GCA_022826205.1 Silicimonas sp.
TCCCTTGGAACCATACCATTCGGCCATCGCCGCCTCCGAAGTGATTCGCACCGACGGAAGCTGAATAGAACGGGCAGGCTATGCTGTCAAACGAAAATCCGGCCCGGATCGGGCCGCGACGCCGTACTTTAACCGCTTACCCACCAGCTCCATGGACAATTGCGGACTTCGCGCGTGACTGCGCAGCCGTGATTGACGCGCATTGCGACGGCAGCGCGGTCGTCTGTGGCCTGTCCCTTGGCGGTCTTGTGACGCAACAGGTAGCAATAGATTTTCCGGAGAAAGTCCGCCTGGCCATTCCGATGGGAACCGCCGCCTACATCGACGGCTTCACCAGGGACTGGATGCAGGCGGAGATCGACCTCCGCAAGGATGGCATTTCCCTTCCGGAATATTTCCTCGCACCGCACTATGCCCCCTACGCCTTCCCGGCAAAGGCGCTGCATGACCCGGAGCTTTGGGAGGAAGTCAAGGGAGCCTACACGATTCGCTTTGCAGACCGTGATCCGCAGGACTTGATCGATCAATGGCAAGCCTGCCTCGACTTCGACTGCCGTGAAGCCCTGAGGACCTGCCCGGTTCCGATGCATGTCATCAGCTTTTCCGAAGACGTCCAGACCGCGCCATCCATGTGCAAGGTGGTCTCCGATCTGGCCCCGAAGGGCGTGTTCCATGAGCTGGAGGGGCTTGGGCACGTCTCCATGACCCGTCACAAGCCGAATGTCGTTGCAGACAAACTGCGCGGCATAATTCTTGAAGCGATTGCAACCTGACACCGAAGCTGCATGCAGCCAGGCGAGATCCACGTCGCGACGCATCTGGAACCGCCCGCACATCCTGAACGCATCGCAACTCGTTGCCTTGATCACGTCCGGGCATGGCGCCGCATGCGTGCTTGCCTTGCAAGTTGCCGTAGTTGGGCGGAAGTTTCCGCTTGCAGATGCCATTCGATGTCAATATTTCCAATCCACCCACCGGAATGCGGGCGTAGCTCAGGGGTAGAGCATTACCTTGCCAAGGTAAGGGTCGTGAGTTCGAATCTCATCGCCCGCTCCAAAAGACTCGATGGAGGGCGCATCCTGAATTGCTTGGGATGCGTTTTCGTATTGCGGCCCATTCGGCGAGTGTGTCCCGTCCGGGATATTTGACGAACGTTCCGGACCGCACGTCCCGAAAACACGACTCGGATGCATCAGCTGACTTCGAATGGGACCATGATCCTCACTGCCGCTGCAAAGAGACGCGGGCACTCCGTGGTCGATGTCGTCCGCAAAGGGATGGGTTGACATGGTGCCGCCGCTCGAAGGGATGCGCGTGCTCGCCGTCGAGCAGTACGGCGCCGGCCCGTTTGGCACCCAGCACCTGGCCGACCTCGGTGCGGAACTGATCAAGGTCGAAAACCGACAGTCCGGCGGCGACTACGCGCGCGCGCTCGGCCCCTACTTCGTCGAAGGGGCCGACGGCGATGACAGCAGCCTCTTCTTCCAGTCGATCAACCGGAACAAGAAGAGCCTGACGCTTGATCTCGGCGATTCCGAGGGACAACGAATCTTCAAGCGGCTGGTCGCCGGCGCGGATGCCGTGGCGAACAACCTTCGCGGAGACGTCCCGGAGAAGCTCGGGCTGACATATGACGCCCTGAAATCAGCCAACCCTGCCATCGTCTGCGCTCACTGCTCAGGCTATGGCCGCGAGGGCCCGAGGCGTGAATGGCCGGGCTATGACTACCTGATGCAGGCCGAGACCGGCTATTTTCACGTCACGGGCGAACCTGATTCACCCCCGACTCGGGTAGGGATGTCAGTCGTGGACTTCATGGCAGGGACCTACATGGCCTTGGGTCTCGTGGCTGGCGTCCTGTCCGCACGGTCAACAGGGCGAGGCCGTGACATCGACGTGAATCTCTACGACACCGCCCGCTACAATTTGAGCTATCTCAATACCTGGGCGCTGAATTCGGATTATGATCCGGTGCGCGTGCCACGTTCGGCCCATGTCTCGCTGGTCCCCTGCCAGCTCTATCGCACATCGGATGGATGGATCTACGTGATGTGCAACAAGGAGAAATTCTGGCCGCAACTGTGTGATGCCGTCGGACGTCCGGATCTTGCCCAAGATCCGCAGTTCGCGTCCTTTGCAAATCGGCTCAATCGACGCGACGAACTCACCGCTATCCTGGACGAGGCATTGTCGGTCGCAACGAGCGATGAGTGGTTGCGCAAGCTTCAGGGGCGTGTCCCAGTTGCGCCGATACGAACCCCGCGCGCCGCCCTGCAGGATGCAAGTCTGAAGACGGACGGAGTGATTGAAACAATGACTCTTGTGGGTGGCGAGGAATTCCAGATGTTGCGTTCCCCGATTCGCACAGGTGATGATGCCGCGGCGCGCGCCTGCCCTCCCATGGGGCACGATACGGACGAGATTCTGCAGGCCGCAGGCTTTTCGGCCGAGGAGATCGCGAAATTTCGTGAGAAGAAACTGATATAGTTTTGGGGCGAACCTGGTGCAGAGGAGAGCCCTGATCTGCGGAGGGGACGCCGAAAGTTGGCGGAAAGACAAGCCCTTGCAGCGCGTGGGGCAAGTCTGCTGGGCTCCCCGGCAAGCGCGAATTGGAGGAGTTCACTCGATCCCCGCGAATCCCCCACTCCAAGTGCAGGAGATTTCAGAAAACCGGCACTTGAGTCTTGCTCTGGAAGTGTGGGCGGCCCGACACCGGACCGCCCAATCTGAGCTTAGGCAGGCATGAATTCGGAGAAGAGCGACTCCCCGTTCGGCTTCAGCCCCGGCTTGATCGTGTCGCGATGAATCGCGCCGACCACCTCATGGGTCAGGAAGACGTAGCAACCGCTCTCGTCCATGATCCCTTGCATCTTCTTGTAGATCTCGTCCCGCTTCGCCAAATCGCTTTCGACGAGACCCTGGTCATGCAGCGCCTTGTACTCTGCGTTGTCAAACCGCTCCCAGTTCCACACGCCAACCTGCTCCGGCGTGAACCAGACCGTCGCCCATGACGGGTCGGGCTGCATCGAGAAGCGGCTGAGGACCAGTTGCAGCTTCAGGTAGTAGTCACCGTCCTTGGAGCCGAGCGTCCAGAAGGTGCCGCTGTCATTCTGCTTGATTTCGCAGTTGATACCGACGTCGGCAAGATTTGCCTGGATCACTTGCGCAGCCGCCAGACGTTCGGATTGGTTGAGAATGTCGAGCGTAACATTGAGATCTGTCGCGCCTTCCTGCGCCAGAAGCTCGCGCGCCCGGTCCGGATCATAGTCGTAGGTCACGCTGTCGCGGGATCCGGGCAGGCCCGGGGCGAGGATGCCGTTTCCTACGGCGGCGGCACCAAAATAGGCTGCGTCCACAACGGTCTGGCGGTCAATGGCATGCTGCACTGCCCGGCGGATGTTGGGGTTGGTAAAGGGCTCGGCATCCTGGTTGATTCCCAGCCAGACATAAGCGAGCGATGGCTTCTCCAGCACCACTGAACCCTCGGGCGGGTTCTCCTTGAGTCTTGGCAGGGACGACACCGAGGTC
>JAJDVJ010000084.1 GCA_022826205.1 Silicimonas sp.
TTTGGCGCCCTTGTCGACACCCTCAACCTGGCGCGTTTCCAGCTTGACAGCGAAGCCGTTCAGCAAAGCGTCTCGGTGCTGGCGAATGCCCGGCGGATTTCGTTCATCGGCGTAGGCGGCGGCTCGGCCAACGTTGCCCGCGAAGGTGCCAACAGGTTCTTTCGTCTCGGGATTCCCACTGAGGCGCATGCAGACGGCTACTTTCAGCGCATGCTTGCCTCGACCCTGTCGGATGGCGATGTCATCTTTGCCAGTGCCGCGAGCGGCCAGCCGGCCGAGCTTCTGGACAGCGTTGCAATCGCCCGACAGTACGGCGCAAAGTCAATCAGCCTGACCAAGGCCGGCACGCCCCTTGCCAGGTCGGCCGACGTCTCCATAGAGATCGACATTCCCGAAGACCAGGACATCTACAAGCCTTCGGCCTCGCGGCTCGTGTTCATTGCCATAATCGATGTGCTCGCGGCTGGCACGGCCCGCAAGCGTCCGGAATTGGCAAAGGAGTACATGCGCCGCATTCGCACCTCCATGACTGCAATTTCCGAAGACACTGGACCAAAGCCGATTGGCGACTGACATCAAGTCCGGTTGATCTTCCCGCGGCGACCCTCACCAGCCGGCAAAGAGGGTTCCGCCCGTGCAAGGGGTGCGGCCATGCAAGGGCGGCCGGCGGAAATTCCCGCCTGTCGGACAGGCCTGTGCGTCCCAACTTGGCTGGGCAGTCTTTTCCCGTTGTCCCCCGACAGGCTGCGGGCGCAGCTTGCGCGGGCATGAGAACAGAATGCGCAGCATCTCCAGCGCTGACAGACCTTTCGTTGCGGAATCGGACCGCCGCGTTCGAGCGCTCCAGGGAGTTGGACACTCGGGAACCGCGCTGGGTCACCATGCAGGCGGCCGACCTGCAGGCCATGGACGGAAGGAAGAAGCCCGGCGGCGGACCTGCGCGAACCTTCTTGAAATCGACGAGGTGGAGTCTTGAGCGAAACCTGAATTGCATCAACCCCGCCGGTTGCTCATGACACTCCTGGCAGCAACTTCGCGCCGATTGACGCCGGCACAAAGAGAGTCGTGCGGGGTTCGGGCTTCGGAGCCGCCCATGCACTGGAATCGGAGCTTGACTTCGGGGGTCTCGTTACGAAAGGCTTGAGCGCGACTGCTTGGAGGCACGCGAGAGGGTCGCTGCGACGCTTGAACTTGTGGGCATGGACGCGAAATCGATGAGTCGCTATCCGCACGAATTTTCCGGCGGCCAGCGCCAGCGCATCGGCATTGCCAGAGTCATGATCCTGACACCGCGTCTCGTCATTGCAGACGAGCCGGTATCGGCGCTTGATGTCTCCATCCAGGCCCAGGTCCTGAACCTGCTGAAGAAGCTTCAGCGCGACAGTGGCGTGTCGATGTTGTTCATCAGTCACGATCTTGGTGCAGTCCGCCACATATGCGATCGGGTTGCAGTCATGTACAGGGGGACACTGGTGGAGACCGGCAAGAAGCGGCAGGTTTTCGAGACACCGCAGCACGACTATACGCGAAGGCTGCTTGCCTCGATTCCGCGCCTCAAGAGAGGGATCGCATGATGGGCCAGAAACGTGTTTTCCTGGGATCAATTGCAACGGAAACCAACACGTTCTCGCCGCTGCGGACGGACTTGCGCGACTTCAAGGACAGCTTCTTTGCGCCCCCTGGCCTGCACCCCTCGACGCCAACGTTGTGCAGTGCGATCTATCCAGTTGCGCGGGCGAAGGCTGACGAAATTGGGTGGACGTTGATCGAGGGCACGGCGACCTGGGCGGAGCCGGGCGGAATTGTCAACCAGCGCACCTGGGAGAATCTTCGCGATCAGCTTCTTGACGAACTCCGCGACGCGCTGCCCGTGGATATAGTCCTGCTTGGGCTCCATGGTGCCATGGTGTCCCAGGGATGTCTCGACTGCGAAGGCGAGCTGATCGAGGCGGTTCGCGCCATCACCGGACCCGACGCAATCATCGGGGTAACGTTCGATCCGCACAGTCATCTGTCTGCCAAGCGGGTGGCAAATGCAGACCTGATCACGGTCTTCAAGGAGTTTCCTCATACCGACTTCGTCGAGACGGCCGAAGACCTGATCAACCTGGTGGACTGCGCTGCTGCAGGGAGCATCGCGCCGGTGATCTCGACCTTCGATTGCAGGATAATCGATGTCTTCCCGACGAGCCAGGAACCGATGCGCGGTTTCGTAGACGCACTGAAGGAGCTCGAGGGCAACGGCAGGATCCTCTCTGTATCGGTCATCCACGGCTTCATGGCCGGCGATGTGCCCGACCTCGGGGCCAAGATTATCGTGATTACGGATGATGCGAAGGACGAGGGCGATGCGCTTGCCAGAAGGCTCGGGCTGGAGCTGTTCTCGATGAGGGGCAAGACACGGCCGGACTTCCTTTCGCCAGGTGAGGCGCTGGACAGGGCCCGGGCGGTGACTGACGGCCCGGTCGTGATTGCGGACGTATGGGATAATCCCGGAGGTGGCGTTCCCGGGGACTCCACCATCATCTTGCGGGAGATGATCCGGCGAGGGACAAGCAATGCCGCATTGGCGACCATCTGGGACCCCATGGCGGTTCGCACGTGCATGTCAGCGGGCGAAGGCGCCAAGCTGCAGCTTCGCTTCGGGGGAAAGATGTCTCGCGCAGGTGGCGATCCCCTTGACGCCAGGGTCACGGTGCGCCGCATTCTGAGGGAGGCGGTTCAGAGCTTTGGCAAGAGCGTTGTGCCGCTTGGAGACAGCGTCTGGA
>JAJDVJ010000134.1 GCA_022826205.1 Silicimonas sp.
ACCGTCACCTCGCGAAGGTCGATGGAGGAATCCGGGGGCGGAAGAATCACAATGGCCGGCAGGTTGCCACATCGAAAACGGAATGGCCAGCCCCAAAATCACCGCGTGACGATCACCGGACCGACAAAAAAATAGCCCTGGATGGGGCGATCATGGCAACCCTTTCTTTCGGCAATTCCTGTGAGCCATCCTTTAGCCCGCCCTCATCCATGACCGCTTCGGGACTGCGCCTGATGGAACAGTTGGCGGGAATGCGCTGGATTCACGACCCGTGCATCGCGAGCAGTCGGGGTCATTGGTCTTCACCGACCTTTGGAAGCTGTAGGACGCTTGATCCTGGGTCGGCTTGCCCGCCATGAAGAGGAGTCCGGCGTCAGCTGGACTCTGCCCCTGCAAATGCGGCCCGTGTTCGGTTCCGCCGCGCCAGGTGCCCTTAGGTCACATGGCGTTCGCCTCGCGCCAGACCGCGGCAGTTCGCTCGCCTCAATTGTGGCCACAGCATCGCAGCTGCCGGGCGCTGGCAGGGCGGGCCAATGCGGAGTCGTGCCGGAAACTCTCGCCAGCTGCACGCCGCGTGCTGATCGCTCCACTTGTTCTCCCGACCAACCGCTCCCGGGCCTGCGAATTGCTGCCGATCAAGCACCGTGTTTTGTCATTGGCGTCGGAAGATGGTCAGCGCAGCTCCAGTTGATCGGACGGTGAAGAGAAATTTGGATTGGTGAGCGATCCGGGCCAGGAGGCTTGGCGCAGGTCCCGGTTCATCGTGACCGCAGACTTGCAGCGAATCATCCCCGGTTGCGCCCTAGGTCGGTGTCGGGCCCGACCTTGAATCCACGCAATGCTCGCGGAAGTGTCGTTTTTGGGTGAAATTGATGTCGGAAACGTTATACTTGATGCCGCAGACAGCCGTTGACCTTATGGGGGACGCGTGTCGAAGATGGCACGGATTGTGGCTGCGATAAAGTTAATGGGCACTGCCCGAAACAAACTACCGGGAGAACAGACAACATGACAACAAAGAGAATCCACCCTGCCGCCCTTATGCATGCGGAGGAATATCGCGAAGGCAAGATCAGCCGCCGTGAATTCCTGACCCGCGCGACGGCCTTGGGTGTTGCCACCTCGGCAGCATACGGGCTGATCGGAGCAAGCGCACCGGTCCAGGCCAGTTCGCACGCGAAGATGGGTGGCACGATGCGCATCCAGATGGAGGTGCGTGCGCTGAAGGAGCCACGCGTCTACGACTGGAGCCAGATTGCAAACTACACCCGCGGCACCCTGGAATACCTGGTCGAATACAACAATGACGGGTCCTTCAAGCCGATGTTGCTCGAAGGCTGGGAAGCGAATGATGATGCGACGCAGTTCACGCTGCACGTCCGCCCGGGCGTTAAGTGGAACAACGGCGACGACTTCACGGCGGAAGACGTGGCCCGCAACATCATCGGGTGGGCCGACAAGTCGGTCGAAGGCAACTCGATGGCCGGTCGCTTCGGCGTCCTGATCGATCCGGCGACCCAGAAGGCCATCGACGGCTCTGTTGAAGTCGTGGACAACCTCACCGTTCGCCTGAACCTGCCAAGACCTGACATCACCGTCATTCCGGGCATGGCGGATTATCCGGCCGCCATCATCCATTCGTCGTTCAATGCCGACGATGCCATGAATGCCGTTGGCACCGGGCCGTACCTCATGACGGAGCTTGAGGTCGGAGTGAAGGGCGCGATCACCCGCAACGATGATCATCAATGGTGGGGTGAGGCAGTATTCGGCAAGCCGGCGCTGGACCGCATCGAGTTCGTCGATTTCGGCACCGACCCGGCAGCTTGGCTGGCCGCCCTTGAGGCTGACGAAGTGGACTTCCTCTACGAGTCGGTCGGCGAATTCATCGACGTAATGGACGACCTCGGTTTCGAGAAGTCCGAAGTGGTCACGGCGGCGACGATCGTCATCCGTCCGAATCAGCTGGCTGAAATCGACGGCGAGCAGCCCTATGCCGACGTTCGAGTCCGCAGGGCGCTGCAGCTTGCCGTGGACAATGCGGTATGTCTCGAACTTGGCTATGGCGACCGTGGCGTGCAGGCCGAGAACCATCACGTCGCACCGGTCCATCCGGAATACGCGGAACTGCCGCCGATCGCGCGTGATGTCGATCAGGCCCGCGCACTGATGGAAGATGCGGGCAAGATGGACTATGAACATGAACTCGTGTCGATCGACGACGACTGGCGGAAGAACACGACCGACGCCGTCGCCGCTCAGCTTCGCGACGCGGGCTTCAACATCAAGCGCACGATCCTGCCGGGTTCGACCTTCTGGAATGACTGGGCCAAGTATCCGTTCAGTTCGACCAACTGGAACCACCGACCACTTGGCGTGCAGGTTCTCGCCCTGGCGTATCGCTCGGGCGAAGCCTGGAACGAGTTCGGCTGGGCAAATCCCGAATTTGACGCGCTGCTTGTCGAGGCTCAGGCCTTGGCCGACGTCGAGAAGCGTCGCACAGTCATGGCCAAGATCCAGAAGCTCATCCAGGACGAAGGCGTGACCGTGCAGCCATACTGGCGGTCGGTCTATAGACACGGAAAGCCCGGAATCGTGGGCGCCAACATGCACATCACCTTCGAGATTCATGTCTACAAGCTGGGTTTCGCGGCCTGATGACTTCGTTCCGGGGGCGTCCGGAAGGGCGTCTCCGGGACTTCCTCTTAGTTTCGGCAGGTAGGGCTTCGGGGAGCCGGGCAACTTGATCCCGCCCCAGAAGAAAGGGAGCTTTCATGGGAATTTTCGTCCTGCGCCGCGTTGGCGTCATGATCCTGACAGCGCTGTGCCTTACATTTGTCGTATTTTTTCTGACGAATCTCTATCCGGCCCTGGAAAAGCTGGCGAAGACGCAGGGTAACCAGCGGATGTCCGATGAAGCCGTAGTATCGTATCTCGAGAGGAACGGTCACTTGCAGCCTCTACTGGTGAAATACGGACAGTGGCTTGGTGTTATCCCCGGATACGTGCACGAGAATCCGGAAACCGGTGCCGTCACGGCCCGATGCGCGACGAGGGGCATGGACCCGTCGGAGGCACCCCGCTTCTGCGGGCTGTTGCAAGGCGACTGGGGATTCTCGACTGTCTTCAAGGACGATGTCAGCAGCATCATCGCAATTCGGCTCGGCCTCACCGGAAAGCTGATGTTCTGGGTGCTGGTCGTGATGGTGCCTTCGGCGCTCATCATCGGCGTCTTGGCCGGCATGCGCGAGGGCTCCCGCCTGGACAGGTCGCTCTCGACATTCTCCATCGCGTCGACGGCCACGCCTGAATATGTTTCCGGGGTCATTCTCATCACGTTGCTTGCCTCGTCGGCCGGCTGGAAGATCTTCAAGGGCACCGCGACAAGCGCGGCGGACAACGCGACGCTCGAGAACTTTCTTTTGCCCGTGCTGACAATCTCGCTCTACGGCGTGGGGTACATCGCCAGGATGACACGCGCCTCTATGACCGAGGTCATGACCGCCCAGTTCATCCGCACCGCACGGCTCAAGGGCGTCAGTTTTCGCAACGTCGTCCTGAAGCACGCGCTCAGAAACGCGCTGATCGCGCCGTTCACGGTCATCATGCTTCAGTTTCCATGGCTCCTTAACGGCGTCGTGATCGTCGAGACCCTATTCAACTACAAGGGTTTCGGTTGGGTGCTGGTACAGGCGGCGGGCAACAACGACATCTCGCTTCTGCTCGCTTGTTCCGTGGTGGCCGTTGTCGTCGTGTTGGTCACGCAGCTCATATCCGACATCGGGTACGTGTTCCTGAACCCCCGCATTCAGATCTCGTAGGAGGAGAGGCGTCGTGGAACCCCTGACCTGGACCGGCAGCCTCTCTGTCCTCGATCCGATTTTCCTGCTTGCCTGGATTGCATTCGGAATTGCCGTCGTGGCACAGATCGTGGCGACATTCTTCGCCGCGGAAGACCTCGTCGAGCATGAGGTCAGTGCCTCCACCCGGAAACTTGCGGAGTACGCGGTTCTTGGCGTCAAGATCATCGCAGGACTGATCCTGTTGCTGATTCTTGTCTATGTCGTTGGCGGCGTCCTGATGCCGACCCTGGAGACCAAGGGCATTGTCGGCGCTGTCTCGACCCGTCTCCTGCCTGTCTGGATTGCCCTTTTGGTGACCTTCGCGGCGTCGATCGTCTTCAAGCGGCGGCTCGGGCTCTACGGCAAGCTGTTCGACAGCATGGTCGGCATGATCGGATTTGCGATCGTCATGTTCTGGGTCTTCACGGCCATCTTCGGGGCGATGGACCTGATCGTGACCCATGACCCGCTCGTTCAGGTCTCGGGCATGAAGAACAAGGTGCCGGGGACGGCGCTCCCGGACGTGGAAGGCGCGTTTCCCTACTACCTCCTGGGTGGCGACAACCTGGCTCGGGATGTCTTCAGCCGCGTGGTCAAGGGGGCTTGGGAGGTCGTGAAGGTCGCGCCGTTCGCAACTCTTTTCGCATTCATGGTGGGGATCACGCTGGGCTTGCCGGCCGCGTATTTCGGAGGGCGGCTTGACACGATCCTGAGCTTCGTCTCGAACCTGATCCTTGCCTTCCCGGTGATCCTCCTCTTCTATCTGCTGGTCACTCCGGAAATCGTGCAAACCGGAATTCCCGTCTACATGGCGGCTGTGCTCTTCATCTTTCCTATCATATTCATGGTGATCCTGATCAACTCGCGCTTCTATGTGCAGCCGGTGAAGAGGAGCGTGTACCTGGTGATCGTGCTGGTACTCGGCCTCTGGATCTATTCAGGGGTCGCTTGGAACTCTGACCCGCTGGGCTTGATCGAATTCCCGCCCAATCTTCTGGTGGTCTTCGTCAGCGTCGTCTTCGTCAATTCACCCACCGTCTTCCGGATCGTGAGAGGCATCGCGCTCGACATCAAGACGCGCGACTACGTTGCGGCCGGCCAGACGCGCGGGGAAGGTCCCTGGTACATCATGCTTTGGGAGATCCTGCCCAATGCGCGCGGGCCGCTCATTGTCGATTTCTGCTTGAGGATCGGCTATACGACCATTCTCCTCGGAACCCTGGGTTTCTTCGGCCTTGGTCTTAGCCCGGAAAGTCCTGACTGGGGATCGACGATCAATGACGGACGGAAACTCCTGTCGATCTTCCCCCATCCCGCCCTGGCTCCAGCCTTCTCGTTGATGAGTCTCGTCCTGGGCCTGAACCTTTTGGCGGACGGGCTTCGGGAAGAAAGCCTGAGGGACTGATGATGACCAATGCAGCGTCTGCGGCAGATTCCATGACGAGATCCGGCATGCCCGGCGTTCCGCACGGCTTCACATCCAGGGCGCGCGCCGCCTGTTGCGCTTCCCTTGTGACATGGAGGGCACAATGAACAAGCCGGACCATGATGGCCCGATCCTTGAAATCGAAAACCTCTCGATAAGCTTCTTCACTCGGCTTCGAGAAATTCCTGCCGTGATGGATTTTTCCTGCACTGTGGAACCGGGGGAGGCGATGGGCCTCGTAGGAGAATCCGGTTGCGGAAAGTCCACCGTCGCACTCGGAGTCATGCAGGATCTGGGTGTCAACGGACGCATTGTCGGCGGCTCGATCAAGTTCAAGGGCCGGAACCTGAACGACATGAGCCAGGAAGAACTGCGTGACATTCGGGGATCCGAAATCGCCATGATCTACCAGGAGCCCATGGCATCCCTGAATCCGGCGATGAAGATTGGCAGGCAGCTCATGGAAGTGCCGATGATCCATGAGGACGTGAGCAAGTCGGAAGCCCGCAAGCGTGCGCTTGAGGTCGTGGAGGATGTCCGGCTGCCGGATCCCGAACGAATACTCGAGTCGTTTCCTCACCAGCTTTCGGGCGGTCAGCAGCAGCGCATCGTGATCGCCATGGCGCTGATGTCTAAGCCGTCCCTGCTGATCCTCGACGAGCCCACGACGGCGCTCGACGTGACGGTCGAGGCTGCCGTGGTCGAACTCGTGAAGGACCTTGGCAAGAAGTACGGCACGTCGATGCTGTTCATCAGCCACAATCTCGGGCTGGTCCTTGAGACCTGCGATCGGATCTGCGTGATGTACTCCGGGGAGGCGGTTGAGACCGGCTCGATCGAGGACGTCTTCGACAAGATGCGCCACCCCTATACACAGGCGCTGTTCAGGTCCATTCCGCTGCCCGGCGCCGACAAGAACATGCGGCCACTCGTGGCGATCCCGGGCAACTTCCCGTTGCCGCATGAGCGCCCCCCCGGCTGCAACTTCGGGCCCCGTTGCGACTACTTCGAGGCAGGGCGATGCGATGCGGGCGAAATCCGGATGGGCGACGTCGAGGGTGACGATCGCCACGAGTCGCGCTGCCTGAAGTTTCGCGAGATCGACTGGGATGCGCCCGTGAAATCGAACCGGACATTCGAAAAGTCTGAGCCGGGCCCGGTCGTGCTCGAGATGCAACAGCTCAAGAAGTTCTACGAAGTGGCGGCAAACATGCTGTTTGGCGGCAGGGACAAGAAAGTGGTCAAGGCGAACGAGACCCTCACCTTCGCAGCGCACGAATCCGAGACGCTTGCCATCGTCGGAGAGTCTGGTTGCGGCAAGTCCACCTTCGCCAAGGTGCTGATGGGCCTTGAGACGGCCACCTCGGGCCGCATCCTTCTTGACAACGAAGAGATTCAGGAAGTGCCGATCGAAGAGCGGGATCCGAAGACGGTATCCAGCGTCCAGATGGTGTTCCAGAATCCCTTTGACACGCTCAACCCTTCGATGGCGGTCGGCCGCCAGATCATCCGTGCGCTTGAGGTCTTCGGAGTTGGCGATTCGGAGGAAGATCGCCAGGAACGCATGCTGGAGCTTCTCGATCTTGTGAAGCTTCCCCGGGAGTTTGCCGAGCGCATGCCGCGCCAGCTGTCAGGGGGACAGAAACAGCGTGTCGGCATCGCGCGCGCATTTGCCGGCGGCGCCCGAATCGTGATCGCGGACGAGCCGGTCTCGGCGCTTGACGTCAGTGTCCAGGCGGCCGTCACCGACCTGTTGATGGAGATCCAGCGGAAGGAAAAGACGACGTTGCTCTTCATTAGCCACGATCTTTCCATCGTCCGGTATCTCGCGGACAGGGTCATGGTCATGTACTTGGGCCATGTCGTCGAGATCGGTGAAACGGATCAGGTCTTCTCGCCGCCCTATCACCCCTATACCGAGGCCTTGCTCTCGGCTGTCCCCATTGCGGACACGAGCGTCGAGAAGCAGCACATCGTCCTCGAAGGCGACATTCCGTCTGCACTGAATCCACCGCCTGGCTGCCCCTTCCAGACGCGATGCCGTTGGAAGCACGAGGTCAAGGACGGGCTCTGCGACCGCGAGGTGCCGCCGATGCGGACCTTGGCGGATGGCCACGAGATCAAGTGCCACCTTTCCGAAGACAAGCTGAACACGATGGATCCAGTGATCAAGATTGCGGCGGAATAGCCAAGGCGTTCCATGCACGCGGTCCGACGGTTGCAGAGGCGCCATGCCGGGCGCACCTATTCGGCAGGGAGAGGCGGATGACGTTCACGATCGCGACCTGGAACATCAATTCCGTTCGGCTCAGGGAAGCGCTTGTCTGCAAGCTGATGGAGAGCGAGCAGCCGGACATTCTGTGTCTTCAGGAGTGCAAGTCGCCCGTCGAGAAGATTCCTTTGGGCAGCTTCATGCGCCTTGGCTACTCGCACATGGTGGCAAGGGGCCAGAAGGGATATAACGGCGTCGCAATTTTCTCGAAGCTTCCGATGGAAGACGCGGGTAATCGCGATTGGGCCGGACTGGGCGACGCGCGTCATGTTGTTGGGCGGCTGGAGAACGGAGTCACGATTCACAACTTCTACGTTCCGGCCGGAGGCGACGTGCCCGACCGTGAGGCGAACAAGAAGTTCGGCCAGAAACTCGATTTCCTGACCGAAATGCGGGATGTGTTCATGTCGGAACGGCCAGTGAAGTCGATCCTTGTCGGCGACCTCAACATCGCTCCCCGCGAGGATGATGTCTGGAGCCACAAGCAGCTTCTAAAAGTCGTCAGCCACACGCCCATCGAAGTTGAGCATCTCGGCGACACGCAGGTCGCGGGCAGATGGGTTGACGTGATCAGGCGAGACATCCCGGAGGGGCGCCTGTTCAGCTGGTGGTCCTACCGTGCGCGGGACTGGGATGCCGCCGACAAGGGGCGTCGGCTCGATCACATTTGGGCGACGCCGGACATCGCCGATGCCGGGCATTCAAGCAGGATTTTGCGTACGGCCCGCGGCTGGGACAGGCCAAGCGACCACGCGCCGGTCTTTGCAACTTTCGACCTGTGAGCGATGCGGGCCGGTAGGGGCAAGGCCCTCGGACTCAGTCAAGTCCAGGCAAGGGCCAGGGCAGCGGGAACAACGCAGCCAAGCCAGATCCTGCTTCAGATGGCGAGGACGAGAAGCGGCAGGCTGGCAAGCCTGGTCCAGACGCTGAGGGGATTCACATGACGCATTCACACGGATTTTTCCGTGGGCATCGCTCGCCCGGCCTGCCGGATGACGTCCAACGGTCTCGCCCGTCGAGGATCACCCCCACCTCTTGGTTATCCGTCGTCTGATCGCATATAACATGCGACAGCACCAATTCGGGGAAGAACATGCTAGAGCTCAATGGGGCGGGAACGGAGCCGGCCGCCGATCTGATCAAGGACAGCACCGAGGCCACGTTCATTGCGGACGTGGTCGATGCCAGCCAGAAGGTGCCGGTGATCGTGGATTTCTGGGCGCCTTGGTGCGGCCCTTGCAAGCAGTTGACGCCGGAACTCGAAGGCGCGGTCAGGAATGCCCGCGGGGCCGTAAGGCTGGTGAAGGTCAATCTCGACGAGAACCAGGCCATAGCGGCGCAGTTGCGCGTCCAGTCGATCCCGATGGTCTATGCGTTCTGGCAAGGCCAGCCGATCGATGCCTTTCAGGGCGCGCTTCCGGCCTCGCAGGTGAAGGCCTTCATCGATCGCGTGATCAAGGCCGCCGGAGGAGAGAATGGCGACAGCCTGTCGGATGCAGTGGGATCGGCCGAAGAGATGCTGCAGGAAGGCGCGGTCGCCGATGCCGCGCAGGTTTTCGCCGCAGTTCTCAAGGAAGACGCCTCGAATGCCGCCGCATATGCCGGCCTCGTCAAGAGCTACTTGGCTCTCGACCAGGTCGAGCAGGCCGAGCAGCTGCTTTCGAATGCACCGGAGGACCTGGCCAAGGCACCCGAGATCCATGCCGTGAAGGCGCAATTGCAACTCGCGCTCCAGGCTGCCGACGCTGGACCAGTTGGCGAGCTGAAGGCGGCGGTCGAAGCCAGCCCGGATGATCACCAGGCACGTCTTGATCTGGCGCAGGCCTTCTACGCGTCTGGCAACGCCGAAGAGGCGATCGAGACATTGCTTGAACTCTATCGTCGCGACGCGGAATGGAACGACGGTGCGGCAAAGGCGCAGCTCTTGACGATATTCGACGCGCTCAAGCCCGATGATCCCCTCGTGCTCAACGGGCGCCGCAAGCTGTCTTCCATGATCTTCGCCTGAGCCGGAGATGGGCCAGGTGCCTCATAGGTTCTCGGCATCCGACCTGCCGGATACTGTCCCTGTCTTTCCCCTGCCTGGCGCGCTGCTTCTGCCTCGGGCGCGCCTGCCTCTTCAGATCTTTGAGCCGCGCTACCTCGCGATGCTTGACGATTCCATGAAGACCGCCGAACGACTGATTGGCATGATCCAGCCGCGGGGTGGGAAGACGGAAGGCGCCCCGATGCTTCAGGCGATTGGCTGCGCCGGGCGCATCACGGCGTTCTCGGAAACCGACGACGGGCGGTACATGATCACGCTGACCGGAATTTCACGGTTTCGGACACAGCAGGAGGTGGAAGGATTCTCGCCCTACCGGCGGTGCCAGGTGTCCTGGTCAGGGTTTGAGCGCGACCTCGGCGGTGTCGAGAACGATGCAGGACTGAACCGAGAGACCTTCTTTCCGATGCTGCGGCAATTCTTCGAAGCCGAGGAATTGCGCACCGACTGGGATTCGCTTGAGGATGCAGAGGACGAGCTCCTGATCAACGCGCTGTCGATGCTTTGCCCGTTCCAGCCCGAGGACAAGCAGGCGCTCCTGGAGGCACCGTCGCTGGAGACCCGTCGTGAGACGCTGGTGACGTTGATCGAGTTTGCAATGCGGGGCGGGGGCGAGGAGACGTTGCAATGAGCGATGAACCCGGATTTGACCGACGCATGATCGAGGCGCTTGTCTGCCCCGAAACCCGCGCGCCGTTGAGCTATGATGCTGATGCGCAAGAACTTGTGTCGCGCGCCGCACATCTGGCCTATCCCATACGTGACGGCATTCCGATCATGCTGGTGGACGAGGCGCGCAAGCTCGATTGACTTCCGGCCGTCGGCTCAGAGTCTCTTTCCCCTCGACAGCCTTGGCAAGTCTCCGGTCAGTCCTGCCGCTTCGCGGATGAGTGCCCGTCGGAGGCCGGGAATTGCGTTCGTGAGCCCAAGACCGACGTCGCGAAGCCCGCGCAACAGTCCCACGTCATTGGAGAACAGCCTATTGAAGCCGTCTGTAGCCGCCGCCAATGCCATCGTGTCGAAACGACGCCACCGCTCGTACCGCTTCAGGACTTCAGGTCGTCCGATGTCCTCGCCTCGCCTCGCCGCGTCTGTGATGACCTCGGCAAGAGCCGCGACGTCCTTGAGCCCTGCGTTCAACCCCTGTCCGGCAAGCGGATGGACGACATGCGCGGCATCTCCGACGAGAGCCACACGGTCAGCGATGAATCGTTCGGCAATCGAAAGAAGGAGAGGATATGTAAATCGGCGACCTGCCAGGGAAACTTCTCCGAGAAAGCTGCCGAAACGTGGGCGAAGCTCGTCGAGATAGGCGCTTTCGCTCATCGCCTGAACCGTTTCTGCACGCCCCGCCCGCTCCGTCCAGACGATCGAGGAGCGGTTGCCGGAAAGCGGAAGAATTGCGAGCGGGCCGGCGGGAATGAAGAACTGATGAGCGATGCCCTGATGCGATCGCTCATGGGCAATCGTGCATACCAGGGCCGTTTGGCCGTAGCTCCAGCCCATGCGTCTGATCCCGACGCGCCTTGCAGTCGGGCTGTTCTGGCCATCGCAGCCAACGAGAAGCCGGACACGTCGTGTCTCGCCGGAACCCAAGGTCGCCTGCACTCCGGCGCTGTCGGCATGGTGTTCGATGACGCGGTCGTCCATTTGCGTGACTCCCGCATCCTCGGCAGCGTTTAGCAGTTCCGATCGCAGGTGACGATCCTCGACCATGTACCCCATAGGGCCTTCCTCGATCTCGCCGTGATCGAAGGTAAGCATGAGCGGCGAAGCACCTTCGCCGGGGCGGCCGTCGGTGACCTTGATGCGCAGTATCGGCTGAACGTCCTTAAGTCGCGACCAGACACCGAGTGCTTCAAGCACGCGCATCGAGGAAATCGCGAATGCATAGCTTCGGCCGTCGAAGTCGTCCGCCTTTCGCTCAGCGCGGGATCGGGGTTCGACGAGCATCACACGAAACCCCGCCGAAGCCAGCGCGAGCGCCAGCGCCGTGCCGTTGAGGCCGCCGCCCGCAATCAGGATGTTCGCGTCATGATCCATGTCAGCATATGCACCGGCCCATGCGTCATTGTCCATGCGACACGCGGCAGCTACGATGTCGATGAAACGGCAGGAGGCATCCGTGCAGCATTGGTTGACGATGCGCGCCGCAGATCTCGGGCGCGGGATCGGGACCGGCGAGATTGATCCGGCAGAGCTTGCCGAGTCATTTCTTGCTGCGATCGAGACGCATCCCATCGCGTCTCGCATATATGCTCGCGTCACAGCCGATCGCGCACGCGACGAAGCGCTTGCGGCACGCGACAGGGCACGATCTGGCATGCGCCTTTCGCCACTCGACGGAGTCCCGGTTTCCTGGAAGGACCTCTACGACATGTCGGGGGTTGCGACCGAGTCGGGAAGCGACTTGCTGAAGGGTCGCATTCCGCGCGAGGATGCGGCGGTCCTGCGGAACGCGACCGGGGCGGGGCTGGTCGCTCTTGGCAAGACCCATCAGACGGAACTGGCGTTTTCCGGGCTTGGGCTGAATCCCGTCACCGAATCCCCGCCGTGCGTCAATGATCCCGAGGCCGTCTCCGGTGGCTCGTCCTCCGGTGCGGCCGCTTCGGTGGCGTTCGGGCTCGCGGCGGCGGGAATCGGTTCGGACACCGGCGGATCCGTGCGTGTGCCGTCTGCCTGGAATGACCTTGTTGGCCTCAAGACCGCCTGGGGACGCCTTTCGCTTGAGGGCGTCGTACCCCTTTGCCCTCGATTCGACACGGTTGGGCCGCTCTGCCGATCGGTGGAGGATTCGGCCCTGCTGCTGGCCGCCCTCGAAGGGGTCCGACCCATGGACCTTGGCGAAACGACGCTTGCAGGTGTCAAGCTTGCAGTGCTTCGCAATGCGGCGTTTGACAGCATCGAAAATGAACCGCGCAATGCGTTTGAGAGTGCAGTCGAGCGCCTTCGTGCGGTTGGAGCACAGGTCGATGACATCGAAGTTCCCGTCGTCGACGAGGCCATGGCGCTGGCCCCGATTCTCTTCCCTGCGGAAGCATACGACACCTGGAAGGAGAAGATCGAAGCGGAAGGTGATCTCATGTATCCGCCTGTCAGAAAGCGCTTTTTGCAAGGAAGATCGATCAGTTCGGAAAGCTGGCAGGCCGCATCGGTGAAATTGAATGCGCTTCGAGAGACCTATCGGGAAGCCACGAACGCGTTTGATGCGATGATCCTGCCGAGCGTGCCGATTCGCCCCCCGAAAGCCAGTGCGATGCTGGCAGATGAAGAGGCGTTCACGCGGACGAACCTTCGCGCGCTCCAGAACACCCGGATTGGCAACTTGATGGGGCTTGCGGTGCTAACGCTGCCCATCGGCGTGGCATCTTGCGGCTTGATGCTCCAGGGATCTCGTGAGGAAGACGTCCTCAGACTGGGTCTCGCGGCGGAGACGGCCCTTTCCTGAAATCGTCGAAAATGCCACAGGACTGCTGACTGCAGACCAAAATCGCCATTTTGCGTGGACCGACGCGGCTTCTCCGGCTATTGTTCCGGAAAACGGGGCGAAACGACCCTGGCATTGAGGCAGAGATGCAAGTTCCCGAACGGTTTGCAAACCTTCCGGACTATACATGGCCGCGTTTGCGGGCCCTCCTGGATTCGCATGCGCCAGGTGGGGAGGTTGTAAATCTGTCGATTGGCGAGCCGCGGCACGCCTTTCCCGATTTTGTGAGTGAGACAATTTCGGCACATGCAGAGGACTTTGGCCGCTATCCGCCAAACCACGGCTCGCCCGAACTTCTTGCCGCGATTGCAGGCTGGATTGAACGTCGCTTTTGCGTAGTGCTGGACGAGGACCGATTGATGGTTCTCAATGGCACGCGCGAAGGGCTGTTTTCCGCTTCCGTCGCGCTTTGCCCTGAATCAAAGGGCGGCAGGCGCCCGTTCGTCCTGATCCCGAACCCGTTCTACCAGGCCTACATGACCGGCGCGCTGGCCGCCGGGGCGGACCCGGTCTTTCTGCCTGCGATCCGAGAGACTGGATTCCTTCCAGATCTCGACGCGATTGACCGAGATGTGCTGGAGCGCACAGCAGCCTTCTATATCTGCTCGCCGGCAAACCCCCAAGGCGCAGTCGCGTCGCGTGACTATTGGCAAGCAATCTTGGCATTGGCCGAGAGACACGACTTCCGGGTCTTCGCGGACGAGTGCTATTCGGAGATCTGGCGATCCGAGAGGCCGGTTGGAGCCCTTGAGGCCGCCGCTGACATGAATTCGGATCCCGAGCGACTGTTTGTCTTTCACTCGTTGTCAAAGCGATCGAACCTGCCCGGCCTGCGCTCCGGCTTCGTGGCCGGCGGTAAAAAGGGCATAGCCGAAATCAGGCGGCTGCGATCCTATGCAGGCGCACCGTTGCCTGGACCGATCCAGCGGGCTTCCGCACGGGTCTGGAGCGACGAGGGGCATGTCGAGGCCAGTCGGCAGCGATACGCACGGAAGTTCGAAATGGCAGATCGCATCCTTGGTGGCATCGAAGGCTACGCCTCTCCACCTGCCGGCTTCTTCCTTTGGCTGCCGGTCCAGGACGGTGAGGATGCAGCGCTGAAGCTCTGGCGCGAGACAGGCGTGCGTGTGCTTCCCGGCGCCTATCTGGCCTCGGAAGGACACGGGGCAAACCCCGGGGCCAGCTACATCCGGGTGGCAATGGTTGCTGACGAACCTGAACTCGAGCGCGGATTGGAGGAACTCCGCGACCGCCTGTGAATGTGAGGTGAAGACATGGCATTTCAGACAAGATCCCGCGATCCGCTCTTCGACAGCGACACTCAGGCGATCATCGAGCGCCGAGGCAAGGAACTCCTGGGCCTCCTGCTCCTGGGTCTCGGCATCGCGATTGCACTGGCGCTTGGCTCCTACTCTCCGGACGAGCCGGGCTGGCGTTCGACGGCGGGACTGTCGGACGAGAATCTCTTGGGACCAGTCGGCGCGACCTTTGCCCTGCTCGTCTACGTGGTCATTGGCTACGGGGGATGGGCAATTGCCTTGGTTCCCCTTGCATGGGGCTTGCGGTTCCTTCTGCAGTTTGGCGAGAAGACCGCATTGCGGCGCTTGATTTTCGCGCCTGTCGCGATTGCCTTGGTGTCGATCTACATGGCGACTCATGTCGCGGGCGCGGACTGGAAATACGCGTCCGGACTAGGTGGTCATTTCGGTGATGTTGTATTGCGCGCCGTTCTGGTTGTCCTGCCCGTGGAACTTGACATCGGTCTGAAGGTCCTTTCGGCAGCACTCTTCGTCGGCAGCGTCGCACTGTTTGCCTACGTGCTGGGCGTCACGCGCAGCGAAGTCCGGCGTTTCGCGCAGTTCCTGCTGGGAGGCCTTGCCTTTGTCGGACATACGGCCGTCAATCTCCTGGCCCGGAGCACTGTGGGTGGTTGCCGTGCAGTCTTGCGTCCGTTCCGCAAGACAGCATCCGAGGCAGAATTCGACAAGGACTCGCGAGGTGACAGTTCTCATGCTGGCACGGAGTTTTCCGGGCAAGATTTGCCATCGGCGGACGGGTCTGGTGTCCCTTCCGAGCCCCCGCTTTCTCGCGAGATTGGCCGGATTGGGGCACGAATTTCAGATGTCGTCGAAAGAAGGACGCAAGGATCGGGGCTCATCCTCCGCGAGGAGCCGCCAATCAGGCGGCCGGAAGACCCGGACGATCTGGCGTTTGAAGGGCAAGAATATCGTGACGTCGCCGAGGAGGACCGTTTCGACGAGGAACTTCCCGTGCCGGATGCGCAATTCATGGATCCGGTCGGCATGGCGGCGGGTTCCGACCGCATCGCGACGCCTGAGGCTAGGGCGAAGGTTGAGCATGCGACAAGGAAGTCTGCAAGGTCGCGCCGAGCTCGCGCTGAGGCAGAGCCCTCTCTGCCTTTCTCCGACCGCAAGGCCGAATTCGAGGTGCCGCCATTGGGTCTGCTGACCGACCCGATCACGATCAGGCGCCATTACCTTTCGGACGAGGCGCTGAAGGAAAACGCACGGATGCTCGAGAATGTTCTCGATGACTACGGCGTCAAGGGCGAGATCGTCAGCGTGCGCCCCGGCCCAGTGGTCACAATGTACGAGCTTGAGCCCGCTCCCGGTCTCAAGGCCAGCCGCGTCATGGGGCTTGCAGACGACATCGCGCGCTCGATGTCTGCGCTTGCGGCACGCGTTTCCACCGTGCCGGGGCGCTCGGTCATTGGCATCGAGCTGCCAAACGACAGCCGCGAGATGGTGGTCCTCCGGGAGATGCTGTCCACTCGTGACTATGGCGACAGCAAACAGCGCCTGCCGCTTGCGCTCGGCAAGAACATTGGCGGCGAACCAGTGGTTGCGGACCTGGCCAGGATGCCTCACCTCCTGATCGCGGGGACCACGGGGTCGGGCAAGTCGGTCGCCATCAACACAATGATTCTCAGCCTTCTCTACAAGCTGACGCCTGAGGAGTGCCGCCTGATCATGATTGATCCGAAGATGCTCGAGCTCTCCGTCTATGACGGCATTCCCCATCTGCTCTCGCCGGTCGTGACCGATCCGAAGAAGGCCGTGATCGCCCTGAAATGGGTCGTCGGCGAGATGGAGGAGCGCTATCGCAAGATGTCCAAGATGGGTGTCCGCAACATCGAGGGCTACAACGGCCGGGTCAAGGCTGCGCTTTCCAAGGGAGAGATGTTCTCGCGAACCGTGCAGACCGGCTTCGACGACGAGACAGGCGACCCCGTTTTCGAGACGGAGGAATTCGAGCCGGAAGCGTTTCCCTACGTTGTGGTGATCGTGGACGAAATGGCCGACCTGATGATGGTCGCGGGCAAGGAAATAGAAGCCTGCATCCAGCGTCTGGCCCAAATGGCCCGGGCATCTGGAATTCACTTGATAATGGCAACGCAGCGCCCGTCGGTGGATGTCATCACGGGGACCATAAAGGCGAACTTCCCGACCAGGGTCTCGTTCCAGGTCACGTCGAAGGTCGACAGCCGGACGATCCTCGGAGAAATGGGTGCAGAGCAGCTGCTCGGGCAGGGCGACATGCTCTACATGGCCGGAGGCGGCAAGATCATTCGGGTTCACGGGCCATTTGTCTCAGATGAAGAGGTCGAGGAAGTGGTCAGTCACCTCAAGAGTTATGGGGCCCCGGAATATGTTGCGGGAGTCGTTGCGGGACCGGACGAGGAGGCAAGTTCGGACCTTGATCTCGTGCTTGGTCTTGGCGGCAACACGGATGGAGAGGACGCGCTCTACGATCAGGCCGTCCAGATCGTCATCAGCGACCGAAAGTGCTCGACTTCCTACATTCAGCGCAAGCTTGCCATCGGCTACAACAAGGCTGCGCGGCTGGTCGAGCAGATGGAGGAGAGCGGTTTGGTCAGCGCAGCCAACCACGTCGGCAAGCGCGAGATCCTCGTGCCCGAGCAGGGCTGATTCGGAAGGTCGTGAAATAGCCGTTTGCGCGACCGGTGATGCTTGCACGTGCCACGCGAACGTTTGCCGGCAGGAGCGGGTTTCCCGTCCATGTCCGTCGAATTCCGCGCTTGTTGGTCGAGACATGTGCGCCTGCCCTGTCGAGCCTATCAAGAAAGCGTGTGCCGGAGTGCTACAACGAACTGTCGCTTGGTTTTGCAACGAATCTGTGCTTGTTCTCGGCTTGAACGACCATTGGAATGATCCGGTCAGGAGGCACGATGCTACGTCGCACATTTCTTGCCAGCGGAATCGCCATCGCGACGACCCCAGTGCTTGCGGCGCAAAGGCTGACTCTGGATGCGATTTCGCGCTACATCATGGAGATCACGCGCGCGAAATGCGATTTCGTGCAGATCAACGATGACGGCACTCTCTCCACCGGCACCTTGTACGTCTCGCGTCCTGGAAGAATGCGCTTTGAATATGATCCACCCGAAGACCTCCTTGTCATGGCAGGCGGCGGACAGCTCGCCATTTTCGATGGCAAGTCGAACATTTCCGGTGCGGAGCGATACCCGCTGAGAAGGACGCCCTTGAATCTGATTCTGGAAAGAAACGTCGATTTCAAGAGTCGCAACATGGTCATTGGCCATGAGTTCGACGGCACGGCCACCATCGTGACGGCGCAGGATCCCAGGCACCCGGAATACGGCCATTTGCAGCTCAAGTTCACTGACAATCCGGTTGAACTCCGGCAGTGGGTGGTCTTCGACGGGCAGGGGGCGAAGACGACCGTCGTTCTCGGGCAACTCGAAACTCCTGACGAATTGCCGGGCTCTTTGTTCAGCATTGAGTTCGAGGAAGCCGAGCGGCGCGGCAACTAGATCCGCCTGCAGCTCCTCAATTGTGCGTCATACAGCAAGGCACGGCTCGACACCTCGTTGGCGATGCGCAGCAGCCACGGCTTGTTGCGGTGACTGCCGCGCCTGTAGCCTGCCCGGCCTTCGTGATACGCAAGGTACTGGTTGCGGGCGTCATGAAGTGGAATGCCCAAGGCTCTTTGCGATCCCTTGAAATACCAGCCCATGAAGTCGGTCGCGTCCCGGATGTTGTTTCGGCGCGCGCCGTAGGCGCGCCGTTCGCGCTGATACTCCTTCCAGGTTCCGTCCAAGGCCTGGCTGTAGCCATAGGCCGAGCTCTGACGGCCTGCCGGAATGATCCAGAGAAAGTACTTGCGAGGCGTGCGGGCGTTGCCGTCGAACTTGCTTTCTTGATAGATTGCCGCCATCTGCACCGCCACGGGAACGCCCCAGCGTTTCTGGGTTCGCTTCATGGCCGACAGGTAGTTCGGTCGCTGCTTGACGATCGAACACGCATTGTCCAGATTCCTGGGTGGTTCACGCTGGCCGCAGGCTGCAAGTAGACCAAGCAGCAACACGGCGAAAAGGACTCTGCTCATACCTCGATCCGCCTCTTTTTTCAGCAACATAGCAAGAAGCTCCTGACTTGGGAAGAAAGAGAACGACGCGGAAGGAAGGTTTGCGGCAGGGCTGTTGCGGCTATCGGCAACCTGATTGTTGATGTTTCCGCCAAATTGGCCGACAAATGCAGCCCTGCGCCTTAGGACGCGAGGAGTCGCTGCCATGTTCAAGTCGAAAGCGAAGTATTCGCTGGGTCAGATCGTGCGCCACAGAAAGCATCCGTTCCGCGGCGTCATTTTCGACGTTGATCCTGTCTTTTCAAACAGCGAAGAGTGGTATGAGGCGATTCCGGAGGACAGCCGGCCTTCAAAGGAACAGCCGTTCTACCACCTCTTGGCGGAAAACGAGGACAGCTACTACGTGGCGTATGTTTCCGAGCAGAACCTGGTCGTTGACAAGTCTGGGGAACCCGTCGAGCACCCGGGTCTGCCTGAGTTCTTCGGAGACTTCGACGACGGCCAGTATCCGCTTCAGGTGCAATTGAACTAGTAGCCGACGGCTGCTCCGTCCTTTCGGGGGTCCGATGCGCCGGTAAGCGTGCCGTTTTCGCGATTGATCAAGATGGCCTGCGCCCCGCCGATAGGCACGTCTGGCCGAGACAGCCTGTGCCCGGCCTCCGCAAGCCGGTCCTTTGTGGAATCCGGAATGCCGTCCTCGACCTGGAGCGTGCCTTCGACCGGGTCGGCAAAGGAGCGGGGCCCGTCAATGGCTTGCTGCAAATCCATGCCGTAATCGGCGATGTTCGTCAGGAAGTGCGCGTGGCCCGCCGCCTGAAACTGCGCACCCATTACGCCAAAGGCCATGTCCACCTTGCCGTCGGTTTTCCGCATCGCCGGAATGATCGTGTGCAGGGGTCGCTTGCCAGCGCCTGCTTCGTTCGGGTGGCCAGGTGATAGGTTGAAGCCCGAGCCACGATTCTGAAATAGAATGCCGAACTTAGGGCTCGCCACGCCAGAGCCGAATGCCGAGAAGAGCGAATAGATCAGGCTGACCGCCATCCCGTCCCCGTCGACGGCAACGATCAGGACCGTATCCTTGTGCACGTCTTCCGCCAAGGCTGCGGGCTTGGCTGTCGCTTTTCCCGTGTCAATCAGCGCGGCAAGTTTCTCGGCGGTCTCTGTCGCCAGCATGTGTTCGAGCCGGGTCACGTGATCGGGGTCGGCCAGAAATCGGTTTCGGGTGTCATAGGCGAATTTCGACGCCTCGGCCTCAATGTGAAGTCGCTCGAAGCCAACGGGGTCCATGGAAGACAGGTCGAAATGTGAGAGAATGTTCAGGAGCAGCAGGGCCGTGGCACCCTGCCCGTTTGGCCGATGCTCCAGGACGTCAAATTCGCCATACTGCCCGGAAATTGGCGTGCCCCACACAGCCTCGGTTGCCATGAAGTCCTCGGCGGCATGGGTTCCGCCCACATCCGCAAGCGCCGAGAGCATGTCGTCCAGAATTTCGCCTTCGTAGAACGCGTTGCGCCCGTTTGCGGCGATGCGTCGCAAGACCTCGGCTTGGCCGGGCAGACGCATGTGCTCACCGAGGCGATAGGGGCGGCCGGAGTTCAGAAAATGAGTCCGTGCGGCATCGGTCATATCAGGACCTGCCGTGGCAATGTCAGATGCGGTGCGAGGCGAAATTGGCACACCTTCCTCGAAATACCGGATCGCGGGCGCGAGGCAGCGGTCGAGTCCAATCCGGCCAAAGCGCTCCGACAGCCGGCAAAGTGCGTCGACGGCACCCGGCACGGTGATGGCGGCTGGATGGCCCGGTTCAATTTTCGTGATTCCTTCCTGCCTCAGGTCGTCCGGGTCAAGACCGGCGGGCGCCCGACCCGAGCCGTTGATCGTCGTTACCTCGTCGGTGCCAGCAGGCTTGATCAACGCAAAGCAATCGCCGCCGATCCCTGTCATGTGTGGTTCGCAAACGCCGAGAAGGACAGCGCCGGCAATGGCCGCGTCCACCGCATTCCCGCCATCTTTCATTACGGTCAATGCCTCGGACGCAGCCAGCGGGTGCGAGGTGGCCACCATTCCGTTCGAAGCGAGAACGGGCGATCGGCCCGGAAGCTGGAAATTTCGCATGTCGGTAGAGTCCGTCCAATTGATGCGCAGAGACTAGCGGCGTGCCTGTCGGATGAAAAGCGGCCAGGCGCAGGTTCATGTAGCGTGCTTGTTCGGCTTGGTTGACATCGTCAACTGACGCGGAAGAAGGTTGCCGACGGGAGGATTGCTGCATGCAGACGGAAGTTGCGATCATAGGGGGCGGCCCTTCGGGGCTTCTTCTGTCGCAACTCCTGAACCGGGCGGGCATTGAGACGGTGATTCTCGAACGTGCTTCGAGAAATCACGTGCTCGGCCGAATCAGGGCCGGCGTGCTTGAAGCGGGCACGGTCGACATGCTTCGGGAGGCGGGCGTTTCTGTCCGGTTGGACCGCGAGGGCATCCTTCACGGCGGATGCTACCTGACCGACAACGACCTGATGGTTCGAATCGACTTTCGCGCCCTGACCGGCAAGCATGTCACGGTCTACGGCCAGACCGAGGTCACCGCGGATCTCTATGCGGCGCAGGATGAACTCGGCACCACGGTTCTTCATGGCGTCGAAGACGTGACATTCTCCGAACTGGAACAGCCAAGATCCGTAGTGGAGTTCACGCACGAGGGCGGCCGCAAACGGCTTGACTGCCTGTTCGTGGCGGGATGTGACGGATTCCACGGTGTCAGCCGAAATTCCATTCCGAACGATCGGCGGAGAGAATTCGAACGGACCTATCCATTCGGCTGGCTCGGAGTCCTGTCTCGCGTTCCTCCCTGCGAGGATGAGCTGATATACGCGAACTCCGAGCGCGGCTTCGCCTTGGCATCGATGCGGAACGAAAACCTGTCGCGTTACTACATTCAGGTGCCCATGAGCGATCGGGCAGAACAATGGAGCGATGATGAATTCTGGACCGAACTGAAACGCCGTCTGCCGTCCGAAACCGCCGCCACGATGCAGACCGGACCGTCCATCGAGAAGTCCGTTGCGCCGCTGCGCAGCTTCGTGGCCGAACCGCTTCGGTGGGGCAATCTCTTCCTGGTGGGAGATGCTGCGCACATCGTGCCGCCGACCGGCGCGAAGGGCCTCAACCTGGCGGTGTCCGACGTGCACTATCTCTACCAGGCGCTGATCGACGCCATCCGTTCAAACGACCGTTCCGGCATTGACGATTATTCAGGACGCGCATTGAAGCGGATATGGAAGGCCATGCGATTCAGTTGGCAGATGACGATGATGCTCCACCGGTTCGAGGACGAAGACGACTTTGCTTCCGAAATGCGCCGGGCAACGCTTGGCCACTTGGCAGCGTCTGAGACCGCGCGCCGCGATCTGGCCGAGAACTACGTCGGGCTGCCCTTCTAGCCGACAGAAAAGGAAGTTCCATGGACAAGACCGTCTCCTCGCCTGAGCAGGCCGTGGCGGGAATCGAGAATGGCGCCGTGCTCATGATCGGCGGATTTGGCGGTTCCGGCGCACCGGTGGAACTCATTCACGCGCTGGTCGGCCGCTATGTCGCCACAGGTTCGCCCACCGATCTCACGGTCGTGAACAACAATGCCGGCAACGGGCGAGTCGGAATTGCTGCGATGATAGACGCAGGAATGGTAGCCAAGATGGTCTGCTCCTTCCCGCGATCCTCGGATCCGAGGGCGTTTACCGAAAAGTACCTCGCTGACGAAATCGGGCTGGAACTGGTGCCTCAGGGCACGTTGGCTGAACGCATCCGTGCGGCAGGAGCGGGCATACCGGCATTCTATACGCCCACCAGCTATGGGACGGAGCTTGCGGAAGGCAAGCCCGTCGCCGAGTTCGACGGCAAGAAATACGTGCAGGAGCGTTGGCTGCAGGCTGATGTGGCCATCATCAAGGCCGAGTTGGCCGACACGCACGGCAACCTGACCTATCGGCACGCGGCCCGGAATTTCAGCCCGTTGATGTGCATGGCGGCAGGGGTGTCGATCGTGCAGGCTCGCAAGGTCGTTGCGCCGGGAGAAATCGATCCGGAACATGTCGTGACGCCGGGAATTTTCGTCGACGCCGTGCTGGAGGTGCCGAAACCGCTGCAGGAAGAGGAGTTGATTCGTTCCGGGGAGGCCTACTGATGAGCGTCCCGAAACTGACGAGCGCGCAGGTTGCTTGGCGGGCGGCCCAGGACATCGAGGACGGGGCCTATGTCAACCTGGGCATCGGGCTGCCCGAACTGGTTGCGCGCTTCCAGCCCGAGGGACGGCAGGCCGTGTTCCATACCGAGAACGGTGTTCTGGGATTCGGCGAGGCGCCGGCGACCGGAGAGGAGGACTGGGACCTGATCAATGCCGGAAAGAAGGCGATCACCCTGAAGCCTGGAGCGTCCTTTTTTCATCACGCCGACAGTTTTGCGATGGTTCGCGGCGGGCATCTGGACGTGGCTATTCTCGGCGCCTACCAGGTTGCGCAGAATGGTGACCTGGCCAACTGGCGTGTCGGCTCGAAGGGCGTGCCGGCCGTTGGTGGCGCAATGGACCTGGTTCATGGAGCCAAGCGCGTGGCGGTTGTCACCGACCATGTGACCAAGGATGGTAAGCCGAAGCTGGTCGAAGAGTGCACGTTTCCGCTTACGGGCAAGGAATGCATCGGGCGCGTCTACACGTCGCTGGCCGTCATTGACGTCGTTGACGGGCGATTTGTCCTGCGCGAGAAATTGCCGGAGATCACGCTGGAGGACCTGCAATCCCTGACCGGGGCCGGACTCGCCACGCCAGATCACGTCGGGGACCTGGTTGCGCCCGACCTGAGTTGATTTCCAGGCGTCCGTTCTCGTTGCAGAAATCGAGGCATCCGATGAGTCTGAGCTATCCAGAACTGCATGCAAGAATTCTCGCCTTGACCGAAGGCGAAACCGACGAGATTGCGTTGATGGCGACCATAGCCTGCGAGGTGCATCATTCGGACGATCGGTTCGACTGGACCGGGTTCTATCGTGTCGTCGAGCACGAGTTGTTGAAGATCGGGCCGTATCAGGGTGGTCATGGCTGCCTGACCATCCCCTTTTCCCGAGGTGTTTGCGGTGCAGCAGCGCGCACCGGAGAGATCCAATTGGTGCCAGATGTCAACTCCTTTCCCGGCCATATCGCCTGTTCCTCCAGCACGCGGTCCGAACTCGTGCTGCCGGTGCGGAACGGCAAGGGTCGACTGATCGCGGTCCTTGACATCGACAGCGATCAGCCGGACGCGTTCAGCCAGATGGACGCGGAGGGCCTGTCGAGTGCACTTGACGCGGTCTTCGGCGAGTTGGACCGATGAGCGGCTCTGGTCGTTCTGTGCATCCGTGACGGGCGATTACTCTCCGCCAAACTCTCCGATCGACGTGATTCACGCCGACGACGAAATCCTGGTCGTGGCCAAGCCTCACGGTCTGCTGTCCGTGCCCGGGAAGGGCGTTCATCTGGCGGACTGCCTGCTGACCCGGCTGAAGGAGACTTTTCCTGCAACGCTTCTGGTCCATCGCCTGGACAGGGACACGTCCGGCGTCATGGCCTTTGCCTTGACGCCTCATGCACAGCGCCATTTGGGACTTCAGTTCGAGAAGCGCCAGGTTCGCAAGGCTTACGTGGCGCGGGTTCATGGGCATGTGCCTGGGAGCACAGGCACGATCGATTTGCCGCTCGCAGTAGACTGGCCCAACCGGCCGCGGCAGATGGTGGATCTTCGGCATGGCAAGCCGGCCTTGACGAAATGGGAACGGGTCCAGGCATGCGCCGATGAATCCCGCCTCATGCTCTTCCCGATGACGGGTCGATCCCACCAGCTTCGCGTTCACTGCCTGGCGATCGGCCATCCGATTCTTGGCGATCTACTCTACGCGGAGGGAGAGGCCCGGCAACACCACCGGCTCATGCTGCAGTCCTCCTCGTTGCGTTTCCGGCATCCTGCCGACGGCCGCGCTGTATCGTTCTCTGTGCAGCCTGAATTCTGAGTGCGTGACGGGAATGCTTGCAGGGCGCACACGGCCGGGAAGTCGCCCAACATCGGCACAGCCTTGCGCCGGGGATCTCGACGCACGGCTTTTTGAGGCATCTCCATTGTTCGGGTTCGGAGTGCGCGATCGGAGATTGCCGTCAATTTGGCAAGGTGCCAAAATGGCCGCGAGGGGTCCGGCATGACACTCATTTACAAGATATTGCGCGCAGAAGAGTTCGAGGCATTCGAGGCAGCCGGGCGCACGACCGGATCGCCGGATGACGTAAGGGACGGCTTTGTCCATTTCTCGACCGGTGCACAGGTCGAGGAGACGGCTTCGAGGCACTTTGCGGGCGAGGACGGGCTGATGCTCGTGTGCGTGGATGCCGGTCCATTGGCGGAATTTCTCAAGTGGGAGCCGTCGCGGGACGGTGCACTTTTTCCGCATCTTTACCGTGATCTCCGATTCGAAGACGTGATATTTGCTCGGGAACTTCCCCTTGCAGATGGGCGCCACATGTTCGAAGGCAGTTTGGAGTGATTGAGAACGCGGCACTGGCGGTCCTGAGCCGAGTTGATCCAGAAATTGCCCACGGCCTTGCGCTTCGGGCACTGCACACTCCGTTTGCGCCGTTGCCCGGTCCGGTACGGTCACCCCATCTGGACGTGGATCTCGCAGGGCTGCGCCTGCCGAATCCCGTTGGTCTGGCTGCCGGTTTCGACAAGAACGCGAGTGCGGTCGGTCCCCTCATGCGCGCAGGATTCGGGTTCCTGGAGGTCGGGACCGCGACACCTCGTCCGCAATTGGGCAATCCGCGCCCAAGACTGTTCCGGCTTAGGAAGGATCGGGCGGTGATAAACCGCCTCGGATTCAACAATGATGGCTTGAAGGCAATCATCGACCGGCTGGCTGCGCGCCCTGATGGCGTTCCCGTCGGGATCAACATCGGTGCAAACCGGGACAGTGAGGACCGTGCCGCGGACTATGCACATGCAATGCGAGCCGCCCGGAAATGCGTTGACTTCGCGACCATCAACGTGTCGTCGCCCAACACCGAGAACCTTCGGGATCTCCAGGGCGAACATGCTTTGCCGGCGCTTCTCGAGGGGGTCATGGCGGAAAGCGCCGATCTGCCCGTGTTTCTCAAGATCGCGCCGGATCTCTCGGATGAGCAAATTGGCTCCATCGCGAGGACGGCCATGGAGTGCGGCGTTGCCGCAATTGTTGCGACCAACTCGACCTTGTCGCGTGTCGGGCTTACGGACCGGAGGAGAGCGGAGAGCGGTGGCCTCTCCGGACGTCCGCTCTTTGTGCGTTCGACACGGGTCCTGGCGCGGCTGTTTCACGAGACCGGCGGTGAGTTGCCGCTTGTCGGCGTCGGAGGAGTGGCATCGGCCGCCGACGCCTACGCAAAGATCAAGGCCGGTGCGATTGCGGTGCAGCTCTATTCGGCGATGACCTATTTCGGGATATCGCTCGCATCGCGGATCGCGCGGGGCGTTGACGAGATGCTGGCTCACGACGGGTTTGCGTCTGTTGCCGAGGCCAGGGGCATCCATGTGGCAGACTGGCTGAACGAATAGTCCGGCATGGCCGGGCAGGGTCAGCCTCCGGCACGTTCGAGCGCGGGATACCTGATGCCAAGCGTGACACCCCTTGCGACTAGGGAAATTAGGAGAGCCATCCAGAGGCCGTCGTTGCCGTAGCCGGAAAGGACCCACACCGAAGCGAAATAGATCGCGGCGGAAACCGCGGTCATGTTTCGCATGTCGCCTGTTCGCGTGGCGCCGATGAATATCCCGTCGAGCATCCAGGCCGCGATTCCGAGGACCGGCGCCGCAATCATCCATGGGAGGAGCGCCTTGGCCGCCCGGCGAACCTCGTCCGAAGTGGTCATCAGCTCGATGACCCAGGGTCCGAAGGCCCAGACCGCCACCGAAAAGACGACCATGACGCCAGCGCCCCAGCAGCTTGCCAAAACGGCACCCTTCCGAAGGCGAGCCCGGTTTCGCGCTCCCACGGCATTGCCAACAAGTGTCTCGGCCGCAATCGCGAAGCCGTCCAGCGCGTGGGCCGTCAAGTGCACGAACTGCAAGAGTATCTGGTTGGCGGCGAGCGGGACATCTCCGAACCTGGCCCCGAAGAACAGGAAGGAAACGAAGATGGACTCGACAAACAGGGATCTCAGCAGGATGTCCCGATGGATCACGGCCATCCTGAACAGCTGTGCGCGAGAGAGGATTCGGGGCCAGTCGTTCCAGAACGGTCGCTGGACAGCATCCCTGCAAAACCAGAGTCCCAGCGCCAGCCCGCTCCATTCGGCAAGGAATGTGGCAAAGGCGACGCCGGCAACGCCCCAACCAAAGCCAAGCACGAATACGAGGTCGAGCACGATGTTCAGGCCGTTCATCCAGACTTGCAGCGCCAGAACTGCACGGGTTCTCTCGGATGCAATGAGCCAGCCGTTGATTCCGTACAGAGCGATGGCCGCAGGGGCCGACCAGATGCGCACGGACATGTATGTGTTTGCGCCTTCCTCCACAGCGGGCGACGCGGGAGAAATCAGGAATCCGCCTTGGAAGATCGGCCATTGCAGGAGGATCAGCGCGAGGCCGCCGCCCACCCCGACAACCATCGCGCGCGACAGGAGCGCGTCCGCCTCTCCCCGGTCGCCGGCACCAAGCGCCTGGCTTGTCATGCCGGTGGTTCCCATGCGGAGAAAGCCGAAGATCCAGTAGATCGCCGTCAGGATATTGGCCCCGATCGCGACAGCCCCGATCGGCACCGGATCCCCCAATTGCCCCACGACGCCAGTGTCCACGACGCCAAGAATCGGCACTGTAGCATTGGCGAGCAGAATCGGCAGCGCTATTCCAAGAACACGGCGATGCGTGATCCCGTGCGGGGTCGCGGCCGTCATTCAGCGGAGGGCGACGGCATCAAGAAGTGTCCCGTCGCCTGTGCCATCGGCCGCATGCGATTGTCCTGCCAGGCCTCGACCCTTACGCTCGCATAGCGACGGCCCGATCGGTTGACGCGAGCCCGCGCATAGGCGTCCCGCGGCAGTCCCGATCGAAGGTAGTCGACGGTTATGTCGATCGTCTTTGGCATGCGCGGCAGCGTGGCGGGATTCAGCGAGTCGGCATCCAGCCTGCCACTCTCGATCTCGTGCCAGAGATTCTGCCAGCCAAGCTCGACCAATGCTGCGGTCTCCAGAAAGGCAGCCGTCACCCCGCCATGCAGCGCGGGAAGTTCTGGGTTGCCGATCTGCATGTCGTCGAACTTGAGCACGGCCGTAAGTTCGTCTCCGTGTCGCTCAAACGCGATTCCGAGAAACTGGACGAATGGAATTCCGGCCACAAGCGCGCGCAGCGCGGCGTCGCGCCGCTGCTTCACGATCTGGACAGGTTCGGGGCGTTTCCGGCTCATGTTTGCACCATGAAAGAGCCCGTCGCCATGGCAACGGGATTGGCCTTGTCCTCGTCGGTCGCCAAGGTGCGAACAAAGGCGACCGTTCGGGTCAAGTGATAGCAGGTGGCGTGAGCCGTGATCGTTTGTCCTGGTGTTGCGGGCCGCATGTAGTCGATGCGGAAATTCAGCGTTGCGGTGGTTGACGGCTTGGCAGGATGGGAGAGAACGGCCACGCCGCCGCACGTGTCCAGCAAGGAGGAGACGGCTCCACCGTGCGCGACTCCCGTGACTGGGTCTCCTACAAGCCGGTCGTTCCATGGCATCGAGACGACTGCGGTGCCTTCGCCAACTTCCTCGAGGACCATGTTCATGGCTCGGCAAAAGGGCAACTCGTCGATGAACCGACGCTTCCCCGCTCCACGGATTCCGACCTTGTCAGGCATGAGTGGCCTCCTGCCCGGGTTTTCGTCCGTTTGTTCGCGTTCGGCAAGCCGTTTGATCCGGCATTCGTGGAGATGCTTGAACTGTCGGCGGCGAGCGTCTTCCTTGCCCAATCTTGGCACTTGTCTGAACGGACGGCAGGCGTGGGTCTTGTTCCGTGAACTCCGCGTCACCAAATGACTGGAACGATGCCGGCAAGAGGGGCGGTGCCATGCCTGTCGGCGCGCCAACAGAATTGTGGCGTTGCACGGCATTTGCCGTTACGCCAAGGTGGCCGAACAACATGCCGGAGGCGACATCAGCATGCCAGCCTACACACCTCCCGTTAAAGATCAGCAATTCCTGCTTCATGACCTGTTCAAGGTCAGCGAGAGCGACATTCCCGGTTACGAGGACCTCGATCGAAGCTTCACTGCGGCGGTTCTGGAAGAGGCCGGAAAGATTGCAGCAAACGTATTGCATCCGTTGAACGTCGTTGGGGACACGCAAGGCTGCTCGCTCGAAAACGGCGTCGTGCGCGCGCCGGACGGGTTCAAGGCGGCCTGGGACGAAATGGCGAATGGTGGCTGGATGGGGCTTGCCGCCGACCCGGAACTTGGCGGACAGGGCATGCCTTATCTCCTGAACACGGCGGTCGGCGAGTTCTTCTCGTCCGCGAACATGGCCTTCCAAATGTATGCGGGGCTGGTGCAGGGCGCGGCGTTGACATTGGCGGCCCACGGGTCGGACGAGCAAAGGGCCACCTACGTTCCATCTATGCATGAAGGGCGCTGGTCGGGAACGATGAACTTGACCGAGCCGCATTGCGGAACTGACCTTGGTCTCATTCGCACAAAGGCGGAACCTCAGAACGACGGCAGCTACAGGATCTCGGGCCAGAAGATCTGGATTTCCGGAGGCGAGCACGACCTTGCCGAGAACATCGTTCACCTGGTTCTTGCACGCATTCCCGACGGTCCGGAGGGGATCAAGGGGATTTCGCTCTTCGTTGTTCCAAAGTTCCTTCCCAACGAGGATGGCTCGCTCGGCGAGCGGAACCGGCTTTCCTGCGGCGGCCTGGAAGAAAAAATGGGCATCCACGGCAACGCGACCTGCGTCATGAATTACGACGGCGCCACCGGATGGCTTGTGGGCGAAATGCACAAGGGCATGCGGGCCATGTTCACGATGATGAACGAGGCGAGGCTCTCGGTGGCGCTTCAGGGCTACGCGCAGGCCGAGATCGCCTACCAGAACGCAGTCGCGTTTGCCCGGGAACGGCTACAGGGGCGGGACGTGACCGGGGCGAAGAACCCGGACGGCCCGGCCGACCCGGTCATTGTCCACCCGGATGTGCGCCGAAACCTGCTCGATCAGAAGTCGTTTGTCGAAGGTGCACGCGCCTTGGCGTTCTGGGGTGCGGAGATGATCGACCGAGCACGCAGGATGAACGATGGGGAAGCCGAGGCGATGGTCTCGCTGCTGATTCCGGTCATGAAGGGATTCCTGACCGACAAGGGCTTCGAGGCTTGCGTCCTGGCGCAGCAGACCCTTGGCGGCTCGGGCTTCACGAGAGAGGCAGGAATTGAGCAATTCGTGCGGGACGCGCGCATCGCCATGATCTACGAGGGAACCAACGGCATCCAGTCGCTGGACCTCGTGGGCCGGAAGCTTCCTGCGAACGGCGGCAAGGCGATCATGTCATTCTTCGAACTGGTGAAGGGCTTCATCAAGGAGAGCGAAGGGAACGAGGCCCTGAAGGCCGATTTCCTCGACCCGCTGAAAGCCGCCTCGAAGGACCTGCAGGCGGCTGGCATGTACTTCCTGCAGGAGGGCTCGAAGAACCCGCTGCACGCACTGGCGGGATCCTACGATTTCATGCACCTGTTCGGCCATGTGTCCTTGGGCTTCATGTGGGCGCGCATGGCACGGGCGTCGATGGAAGCGCTTGAGCTTGGGGCCGAAGACACCGAATACTACGAGACGAAGATCATGACCGGACGCTACTACATGTCTCGACAACTGCCAGCGACCGGCCTGCATCTGGCGCGTATCACGAGCGGAGCGGAACCCGTGATGGATCTTGGCGCAGAGAGATTCTGATTGGAGGGAGAATGACGATCAAGCTGCACTGTTTCGGCGAAAGCGGACACTCATACAAGGCGGCGCTTGCGCTGGAACTCGGACCGCTCGACTGGGAGCCGGTCTTCGTTGACTTCTTCAACGGCGCGTCGCGCAGCGAGAGCTATCGTCACGACCTCAACGTCATGGGCGAGGCACCCGTGCTGGTCGATGGCGACGTGCACCTGACCCAGTCCGGCGTGATACAGGACTATCTTTCGGAACGAACCGGGCAATTTGGCGGTCAGTCCCCGGAAGGCCGTCGCGAGATACTTCGTTGGGTGCTCTGGGACAATCACAAGCTGTCGAGCCAGGCCGGCGTGACGCGGTTTCTCATGAACTTCCTGCCGCCAGAAAAGCGCCCCGAGCCCGTGATCGCGTGGCTCCAGGGAAGGTTGACGGCGGCGCTCCGGGTCCTCGAAGGCCATCTTGAATCGCGCGAGTGGATCGTCGGCCAAGACGTCACGAATGCGGATCTGACCTGCTGCAGCTATCTCTTCTACGATGAGCCGTTCGGCTTTGAGCGCAAGGACTGGCCGGCCATTGATGCTTGGCTGAAGCGGATCGAGGCGCTCGACGGCTGGAAGCACCCGTATGATCTCATGCAGCGGGCTTTCCCGGCCAAGGCAGCGTGAGAAAGGGCACGACCATGGGCGAAGCCTACATCTATGACGCGATTCGTTCGCCCCGCGGCAAGGGCCGGAGCGCAGGCAGCCTGCACGAGGTCACTCCGGTCAAGCTCTCGGCCGACCTGCTCAACGCCATGAAGCGACGGAATGGCCTGGACGGCCAAATTGTCGAGGACGTGATCTGGGGCAATGCGACCCAGGTCAAGGAGCAGGGCGGGTGTCTCGCGCGGACTGCCGTCCTGGCATCCAACCTTGACGAGCGCGTTCCGGGCCTCTCCATCAACCGATTCTGCGCAAGTGGCATGGAGGCCGTCAACCTCGCCGCAAACCAGGTGAAGGGTGGTGCGGGCGAAGCGTATATCGCTGGGGGCGTTGAATGCATGAGCCGTGTGGCCATGGGCAGCGACGGCGCCGCGATTGCCGTCGACCCCAGCGTTGCCATGAAGATGTATTTCGTGCCGCAGGGCATTTCCGCGGACATCATCGCGACCGAGTACGGATTCAGCCGCGCCGATGCGGATGCCTACGCGGTCGAAAGCCAGCAGCGGGCGGCGCGGGCCTGGGACGAGGGCCGATTCGAGAAATCGATTGTCCCAATCAGCGATCAGAACGGCCTGCCAATTCTGGACCGCGACGAGCACATGCGCCCCGACACGGACATGCAGGCGTTGGGCGCACTTGATCCCTCCTTCAAGGATCAGGGCGAAGTCATGCCCGGCTTCGATGCTGTCGCGCTAATGAAGTACCCGCATCTCGAGAGGATCAACCATGTGCATCATGCCGGGAACTCAAGCGGCATCGTTGATGGCGCCGCGGCGATGCTGGTCGGTTCCAAGGAGTTTGGCGAGGCAAACGGTCTGACGCCAAGGGCGCGAATCTTGGCGACTGCGAAGATCGGCACCGATCCGACAATCATGCTGACGGGGCCTGTGCCGGCAACGAAAAAGGTTCTGGCCGACAGCGGAATGAAAATCGGCGACATAGACCTCTTCGAGGTCAACGAGGCATTCTCCTCGGTCGTTCTGCGCTTCATGCAGGCATTTGACGTCGACCACGGCGTCCTGAACGTCAACGGCGGCGCAATCGCAATGGGGCATCCTCTTGGCGCTTCCGGCGCCATCATCATCGGAACGCTTCTTGATGAAATGGAACGCCAGGACAAGGAAACCGGCTTGGCCGCGATCTGCGTGGCAAGCGGCATGGGCGCGGCCACGATCCTGGAGCGCGTGTAGGTGAGGAAACTGCGTGCTTTCGTGAACGGAGAGCCCGGGTGGGGGACCAGACATGACTGACTTTGCTTACGAGGTCCACGACGACGGGGTTGCCGTCATCACCTGGGACGTCCCCGGGAAGTCGATGAACGTCATGACCCGCGAGGCGTTCGAGGCGCTGGACAGCCAGGTCGATCAGGCACTGACCGATGATGACGTGAAAGGAATCGTCATCACCTCGGGAAAGGAAAGCTTTGCTGGCGGGATGGACCTGAACGTGCTGGCGTCGATCCGCGACGCGGCGGGCGAGGACCCCGCACCCATGCTCTTCGAGTTCATCATGGAGGGCCACCGGATCCTGCGCAACATCGAACGGGCGGGAATGGACCCAAAGACGAACAAGGGCGGCAAGCCGGTGGCCTGCGCGGTGCCCGGGCTGTGCGCCGGCATCGGCACCGAGATTGCCCTGGCGTGCCACCGCCGGTTCATGGCGGACACGCCCAATGGCCGCATCGGGCTGCCGGAAATCCGGGTGGGCCTCTTCCCCGGCGCGGGTGGCACGACGCGCTATTCTCGCATGGTTGGCGCGATGGCGGCTTCGCCGGTGCTTCTCGAAGGCAAGCTGCTTGAGCCGCGCAAGGCAAAGGCTGCCCAGCTTGTCGACGAAGTCGTGGCGCCGGACGAACTTCTCGCGCGAGCCAAGGAATGGATCTTGAGCGCGCGGGACGCAGATCTGGTCAAGCCTTGGGACCAGAAGGGATTCAAGATGCCTGGCGGAGCGCCTTACCACCCCCAGGGCTTCATGACCTTTGTCGGCGCAAGTGCAATGATCAACGGAAAGACCAAGGGTGTCTATCCGGCTGCGAAGGCGCTGTTGTCCGCCGTCTACGAGGGCGCGCTGGTACCGTTCGACACGGCACTCAGGATCGAGGCGCGACACTTCACGAACATCCTGATGAACCCGACGTCCAGCGCAATGATCCGGTCCCTGTTCATCAGTAAGGAAGCCTTGGAGAAAGGCGCGCGCAGACCGGACGCCAGTGATCAGAAGGTCAGGAAGATCGGCGTTCTGGGCGCAGGCATGATGGGAGCCGGCATCGCCCATGTCAGTGCCAAGGCAGGCGTAGATGTGGTCCTGGTGGATCGCGATCTTGCCACGGCCGAGAGTGGCAAGGCGCACTCGGAGGAAATTCTGAACAAGGGCATCGCTCGCAGACGCGTGACCGAAGAGGAGAAGGCAGAGGTTCTTGGAAGGATTCTTGCCACCGCCGATCTCGGTTCTCTGGACGGTTGTGACCTGATCGTGGAGGCCGTGTTCGAGGATCCGGGCGTGAAGGCGGACATCACGAAGAGTGTCGAGAAGATTGCGGGCGATGACTGCATTTTTGCCACGAACACATCGACTCTGCCGATCACCGAACTGGCTCAGGCAAGCGTTCGGCCGGAGCAGTTCATAGGCATTCACTTTTTCAGCCCGGTCGACCGGATGCTCCTGGTCGAGATCATCAAGGGTGCCAAGACGGGTGATCGGGCCGTTGCCAAGGCGCTGGACTATGTGCGCCAGATTCGAAAGACGCCGATTGTCGTGAACGATGCGCGATTCTTCTATGCAAATCGCTGCATCATTCCCTACATCAACGAAGGCCTGCGCATGGTCGGCGAAGGGGTGGAGCCGGCGTTGGTCGAGAATGCCGCGAAGCTGCTCGGGTTCCCGCTTGGCCCCCTGCAGCTCGTCGACGAGACCTCGATCGATCTGGGCGTGAAGATTGCCAAGGCCACCCGCGCCGCGATGGGGGATACTTATCCTGACGAGGCCGTTGACGAGGTTCTGTTCTGGATGGCTGGCCAAGAGCGACTAGGCCGCAAGGCCGGTGCGGGCTTCTATGCGTATGACGCGGCTGGCAAGCGCACGGGTCTTTGGGAAGGATTGCGTGAGAGGTTCGGGTGCGAGGGCATCCCTCCGCTGGAGGAGGTGCAGAACAGGATGATGATGGTGCAGGCGCTGGAAGCCGTGCGTGCGCTCGAGGAGGGTGTTCTGAGCGACATTCGCGAAGGGGATGTCGGCGCGATCCTCGGGTGGGGATTCGCGCCCTGGTCCGGTGGTCCGTTCTCTTGGCTCGACATGACCGGGGCCGGACGAGCGATGGAGATTTGCGCCGACCTCGAAGCCCGGTTCGGCACCCGCTTCGCGCAGCCTTCTCTCCTGTCTGAACTGGCGAAGTCCGGTGAAGGATTCTATTGGCGTTTCGGGTCGGTCCAGAGAGCCGCTTAGCATGATGATGATTTCGTGGTTCCGCGACTCGATGCGGAAGTGCGTCCTTTTGCGCGATTTCAGGTGGTGACAGGGTCTGGGTCGTGCGTTATTAGAAGTGCGCACGTGTGCCGGAGATTGGAACCATGGCCGACTACAAGCACGGTGAAATGGAAGTTGCAGATCAGGAAGCCGTTTTCTCGGGCTTCGTGACTTGGGTGAAGAACGTCACGATTGTCTGCTTTCTGGTCCTGATTTTCCTCGCGGTCTTCAATTCCTGAGCTTTCGCGCCGCGTTCTCATGGACGCGAGATTGAGCGTTGCCCTAATCATGGAAACCCGTGGTGTCTTGCCCGCCCTGCGTGGCATGTGCGCGATGTGAGTTCGACAGTTGGGCCATTGGCCAAGGACTCGGCAATTTCCGCAGATCGCGATGCAGCTGCATGCCGGGCAGAGTGGCTGCCAATCCCAAGGAAGCGATTCAGAACATCCAGTTGAGAAATTCCAGGGTTGTCGCACCGGCCAATGCACCCCAAAGGACATTCCTTCGCCAGAAGGCAACGGCCAGGGTTGCAAGTGCCGCGGCAAGGCGCACCGGATCGGTGTCACCTCCAGCGGCATCCGGCCAAGCGACGAGCGGCGCGACCAGGCCCGGCAACACTGCCACAGGCGTGTAGCGCAAGTGGCGAAGCAACCAATCCGGCATCCTTCGGCTGCCAACCAGCCCGAGGAAGGAGAAGCGGATCAGGAAAGTGCCCACGCCCAGCACGGCGATGATCGCCCAGATCTCGGTCGCTGAATGACTCACCGGCCTCGCCTTCTCTCGATTTCAGCGCCTACAGCCATCGCTATTGCGGCGGCGATCAGGAGCCCGATGCCTGTCGGCAGCCAGAACAGGAGCATTGCTGCGATCGCCGACGACACGGCGGCTGCAAGATGGGCAAGCGTCTTGAGCATCGGCCCCACGATTGCCAGGAACAGGATCGGCATCGCAAAATCGATCAAGGCGTTGTCGGGCAGCGCCCCGCCGGCTGCCGCGCCAATCAATGTTCCAATCACCCAAAACGGTGCCGTCAACGCGATCGTGCCGAGAAAGTAGACAACCTTTTGGTCCACCGGCCGTTCGGGCCGCTCGTCGAAGTGCGCGATTCCAAGCGCATAGCTGATGTCGAAATTGAGATACGAAACGATCACGCGCTGCCAGAGCGGGGCCGATCCCAGATGCGGCTGAAGTGACGCGGAATACATCGCCATTCTCAAGTTGACGGCAAGTGCCGCTGCCATCGCCACCCAAATCGGCGCCGCCTCCGACAGCAGCTGCACGGCAGTGAACTGTGCGGCTCCAGCAATCACGACGAGGGACATTCCGACCGATTGGGGAATGTCCAGCCCAGTTTCGACGGCGACGACCCCGAACAGAAAGGCGAACGGACCGGCAACGAAAAGGAACGGCACGCCGGCAATGAATCCTTCGAGGAATGCGGATTTTCCTGTGGCTAAGGACATGGTCCGGCCCTAATCTCTGCCAGGTGCGAATAGCACAGGCAGGAAGGGGCGCAATCAATGGATCGTGAAGGCGCTGGTCGGTACCTGATCGCTCCCGATCCGGGGGACGCGCGGCTGACGCGCGCTGTCGAAGGCGTTGACGAAGCCGGGACCGGCGCGGAGATTTCCGTGGTCGAGGAACGTCCGCTGACAATTTTCCTGAACGGACAGGAAATCGTGACAGTCATGACCATCGGCGATTATCCCGAGTATCTGGCACTTGGATTTCTTCGGAATCAGGGCATGTTGAAGTCAGGCGAAAAAATCTCTGGCGTTGATTTTGATGCCGAACTCGAAACCGTCGTGCTGCGCACAGACAGCGAGACCAGCTACGAGGAAAAGCTCAAGAAAAAGACCCGAACAAGCGGGTGCGCGGTGGGTACCGTCTTCGGAGACGTCATGGAAGGTCTGGAGGATCTGACATTGCCGGACGCTGAACTGAGGACATCCTGGCTGTATTCCCTTGCGCAAGCCATCAACCGGACGCCGTCGCTCTATCTGGCGGCGGGCGCAATACATGGTACCGTTCTCTGTGAGGAGGACCGGACACTGGTCTATATGGAGGATGTCGGCCGCCACAACGCGGTCGACAAGATCGCGGGGTGGATGCTGAGCAACGAGGTCTCCGGGAACGACAAGATCCTCTACACGACCGGACGCCTGACCTCGGAAATGGTGATCAAGTGTGCCCTGATGGGAATTCCGGCACTCGTCTCCCGATCCGGATTCACGGCGTGGGGAGTGGAGATCGCCCGCGAAGTTGGCCTGACGCTGATCGGCCGTATGCGCGGGCATCGATTCGTCTGCCTGTCAGGCGAAAGACGTCTTGTTCGCGACGCCGAACCGGCGCATGTGGTGTCGGAAGAGCGCAGGCACCAGCGAAAGGGAAGTCGCTGATGGCGCCGCATGCACGAGCCGTTGGACGGGCGCGGAAGCCGTGGAACACGGAATTTGGGCCGGTTGTCTCGATAGCGGAATCGCCAACGGTAACAGGCTTCTGGGATTTTCTGGTCCTTACTGGACTGCAAAGGTCCATTGGCCGGGTTGACCCATGGCTACGGGCATGAGTCTGCCCTCAGGCACCATATTGGCTGGCGGCCTGGCGCGTCGAATGGGTGGTGGCGACAAGGGCCTTCTGGCCATCGGTGACAGGACGATGCTGGAGCACGTGATCGAAAGGTTTGCGCCTCAAGTGGGCGAACTGGCACTGAATGCCAATGGCGACGAGGCGCGGTTTGCGAAATTCGACCTTCCGGTTCTCGCCGATCCTGTCGCGGGATACGCAGGTCCTCTGGCCGGTGTCTTGGCGGGACTTGACTGGGCGGCAGGCCGTGGGATTGCGAACATCGTGACGGTTGCCGCAGACACCCCGTTCCTTCCTGCGGATCTGGTGGACCGGCTTCTGGATGCTGCCGCGGTCCAGGGCAGGCAGATCGCGCTTGCCTGTACAGCTACCGGGCTCCATCCGACCTTCGGCCTTTGGCCCGTTGCCCTTCGAGACGATCTGAAAACCGCATTGTCGGAGGGCGTTCGCAAGGTCGTCGACTGGACCGACCGGCATGGTGTTGCCAGGGCGGAGTTTCCGGTTCGGGAGTTCGACCCGTTCTTCAACGTGAACACGCCCGAGGATCTCGATCGTGCTCAGGACTATCTGGAGTTGGCATGAAGGTCTGGGGAATTGTCGGATGGAAGAACTCGGGCAAGACTGGCCTCATGGAGCGCCTCGTTGCCGAGTTCGTTGGCAGAGGCCTCAAGGTCTCGACCCTGAAGCACGCGCATCACGTGTTCGACGTGGATCAAGAGGGCAAGGACAGCTACAGGCACCGCGTTGCCGGCGCTACCGAGGTCTTGCTTGCAAGCCGTCGGCGTTGGGCCTTGATGCACGAGTTGCGTAACGAAGAGGAGCTGGAGCTTGCCGTCCTGCTTGCAAAGCTCGCGCCCGTGGACCTGGTCCTGGTCGAGGGTTACAAGCGCGACCTGCACCCGAAAATCGAGGCGCATCGAGCGGAGACCGGCAATGAACTGATCGCCTCCGATGATCGGACGATCATGGCCGTCGCATCGGATAGTGGCGCCAAGGCAAACGGTCGGCCAGCCTTTCACATCGACGACACGTCCGCAATCGCCGACTTCATTTCGAATGAACTGGGGCTGCAGGATGCTTGAAGTGTCTTGTCATGGCGACTTGGCACGGCGATGTCGGATCAACATGGCCAGTTTCCGGATGCCGCACGGGAGATTCGGAAGTGCACCGGGAATTGCCGGATGCTGACACCGCCGCGCATGAAGAACGACTGTTTCGCCTTGCCGCCGGGAGTCGACTGGACCCCGGTCGACGACGCGCTTCGGAGGCTGCGCAAGGCCGTGCACCTGTCGGTGGACAGCGAAGGCGTGCCTGTCGAGGATGCGGACGGACGGCTGCTTGCGGAGCCGGTGCGGGCCCGCCGAGCGAATCCGCCGGGCGCCAATTCGGCCGTGGATGGCTATGGATTCTCGCAAAGCGCCACAGGCGCAGGTGACCAATTGATGCCGCTTGTTGAAGGGCGCGCGGCTGCAGGGTGTCCATTTTCCGGAGACGTGCCGGAAGGACATGCCATCCGCATCCTCACCGGTGCGCTACTGCCGTCGGGCGTCGATACCGTCGTGCTGGAGGAGGACTGTTCGACGGATGGCGCGAGCGTCGCGTTCGAAGGTCCCGTGAAGAAGGGTGCGAATGCCCGCATGAAGGGCGAGGACATTAAGGCGGGCGAATTGGCATTCCCTGCCGGCACGCGCCTTGGACCGCCCGAGATTGCGCTCTTGGTGGCAGCCGGGGTCACGGATGTTCGAGTCCACCAAAGGCTGCGGGTCGCCGTGCTTTCAACCGGCAGCGAAATTGTTCAGGTCGGCACTGATCCCGATCCCGCGCGGACATACGACGCGAATCGACCCATGCTTTTGTCCCTGGTGCGGGACTGGAGGCTGGAGCCGGTGGACCTGGGACTGGTGCCAGATGATCGCGATGCGCTGCGCTCACGTCTCGATGCGGGTGCCGAGAGGGCCGATGTCATTCTTACGTCGGGAGGGGCTTCGGCTGGGGACGAGGATCATGTATCGGCGTTGCTGGCGGAATCGGGATCGCTTGGCGATTGGCGCATCGCGTTGAAGCCAGGTCGACCGCTTGCGCTTGGGGTCTGGCGAGGCGTTCCGGTGTTCGGGCTGCCCGGGAATCCGGTTGCGGCGCTGGTCTGCACGTTGATTTTCGCCCGCCCGGCCATTGGGGTCCTGGGAGGCGAAGGATGGCGCGAGCCCTTGGGATTCAGCGTGCCAGCGGCTTTCGAGAAGTCCAAGAAGGTCGGACGCCGCGAGTACCTTCGCGCCCGCATGAATGCCGACGGCGCGGCAGAGGTGTTCATGTCCGAGGGGTCCGGCCGGATTTCGGGGCTGGCCTGGGCTGACGGTCTGGTCGAGATCGGCGATGACGCCCGGGAAATCCGGCGCGGAGACCCGGTGCATTTCATTCCCTATGGCAGCTTTAGGTGACGTGTCACGCCTGCATGCCGGAAGGTGGAGTGTAGCTGGCCGACTTGGCCTGTTTCCCGCTGATGTCCTCCTCGAGCCTTGAGGCGCCATTCATTGATCTGATTCCGAACCGGACGGCCAGCGCAAGAATCATGATATCGAGCCAGCCGACCGGGCTGATCTCGCCCGTGAAGTCCATGTTGCCCTCTGCCTGCCCGCAGTGTTCGCCAGGCATGGCGTTCGCCGGAGTTCATCGCTGCCATGCACGTCATTTCCCTGAGGCACGTCGCCTCCTCCTTGAGTGGATTGCGATCCGGGCGTCGTGGAAGATCGCGCGGGCTACAATGCGGTTCGGGTGACGGGCTCCTTTCATGGCTTGGACGTCATTGTCGCGATTTTTCTCTTGCGCGGTTCCGGTCGGGGCCATATAGGCCGCCTGTCCGGAGAGCGTGCCCTGCAGGTTCTCCTGGCATCGTCCGAGACGGTGGGTTGGCGAAAGCCGTTAATTCCTGCCTGAGACGGGAACGGAAGAATGCTGACTTCAGGTCTGCCCTGAAGCTCTGTTCACGATGGACCCGTAAGGACTTCTGAGGCTTCGGCCTCGTGATGAGCCGGAGGGGTCACCCTCCAGATTTGGAGTGAAACTGTGAATAGAGCCCAGAAAGAGAAAGTGGTCGAGGAACTCGGCCAGATCTTCGAAAGCTCTGGCGTGGTGGTCGTAGCCCACTACGCAGGTCTCACGGTCACCGAGATGCAGGATCTCCGCAGGCAGATGCGCGAGGCAGGCGGATCGGTGCGCGTCGCCAAGAACAGGCTTGCCCGGATTGCCTTGGCAGGAAAGCAGAATGAGCATCTGACCGAACTGCTGACGGGGATGACGGTATTCGCCTATTCGGAGGATGTGGCAACCGCTGCGCGTGTCGTCCACAAGTATTCCAAGGCAAATGGAAAGCTGGTCATTCTCGGCGGCGCAATGGGCGAAACGGTGCTGGATGTGGCAGGCGTGAAGGCTGTCGCAGAAATGCCGTCGCGTGAAGAACTTCTTGCCTTGATTGTCAGCGGCATCGGTGCCGCGGCATCGAACCTTGCCGGCGCGATCGGAGCCCCGGCGTCGAACGTGGCAGGTATCCTTTCGACCGTGGAAGAACGCGCGGAAGCCGCCTGAGACTTGCGTGTGGATCATGTTCGCACGTCGCAGCAAATTAGGAACGGAACTGAGAAATGGCTGATCTGAAGAAACTTGCAGAGGAGATCGTGGGTCTCACGCTTCTCGAGGCGCAGGAACTGAAGACAATCCTGAAGGACGAATATGGAATAGAGCCCGCCGCCGGAGGCGCCGTGATGATGGCAGGACCGGCCGCTGGCGGCGACGCCGGTGCAGACGCAGCTGAGGAAAAGGACGAGTTCGATGTCATCCTCAAGGCTACCGGCGCACAGAAGATCAACGTGATCAAGGAAGTGCGCGCGATCACCGGCCTTGGGTTGAAGGAAGCCAAGGATCTGGTCGAGGCCGGCGGCAAGGCTGTAAAGGAAGGCATTGCCAAGGATGAGGCCGAAGAGATCAAGGGCAAGCTCGAAGCGGTGGGAGCCGAAGTCGAGCTCAAGTGACATTCTTCGGGCCGGCCGATCAGAATCGACCGGCCCGTTTCAGTGAGTGCATGGCGACGCCTCTTGAAGACGCAAAGAGCGGCACGATTGCCTGATGCGTGGCGCGGCGCCATGCTGTGCAGATTGTCTCGGTTGACCGGATTGGCGACCAAGCGCTGGATTCGTGTTCCGCGATCAGGCGGATCGGTCATCGACCGAGCTCTTGCTCGCATTGACAGTCGCATCTGCTGAAAGAGATGTGGAATGCCCGGATTCGGAGCCCTGGAAACCGCCGAAAGGGGCTGAATCCAAGCTTGGTTCGAGACATTGATGCTCGCCGAGTTTCCCCTTTGGGAGTGGACTAATTGTCGCGTTCAATCTACATTGTCAGATGATTGCTGCTTGAATGTCGCAAGAGGCGGGAACAATGTCCATGACTGACACCGGTGACGGCAGCGTGGCAAATTTCGGATCCGAGAACGGCCAGCGCGAAGACAACCCAAAGAGACTAAGCAACAAGCGATACGAAAGCGAACTGTTCCGGCTGCAGCTCGAACTCGTGAAGATGGTTGAGTGGATCAAGCACGAGAAGCTCAAGGTCGTGGTCATATTCGAAGGCAGGGACGCGGCCGGAAAGGGCGGGGTCATCAAACGGATCACGCAGCACCTGAGCCCACGCATCTGCCGGGTAGTCGCGCTGCCCGCACCTACGGAGCGCGAGCGGACCCAATGGTATTTTCAGCGCTATGTGCCGCACCTTCCCGCTGCTGGCGAAATGGTGATGTTCGACCGGAGCTGGTACAACCGGGCTGGTGTCGAAAGGGTCATGGAATTTTGCACCGATGACGAATATCGCGATTTCATGCGCTCCTGCCCAGAGTTCGAACGCATGCTGGTGCGTTCCGGCATAAGGCTGATCAAGTACTGGTTCTCCGTCTCCGACGAGGAGCAGGAAAAGAGGTTTCAGGCACGCCTACATCAGAGTCACAAGCGCTGGAAACTGAGCCCGATGGACCTCGAGTCCCGGCGGCGCTGGGTTGCCTATTCAAAGGCCAAGGACGAGATGTTCGCGCACACGGACATCAAGCAGGCGCCATGGTATGTCGTGGATGCGGACGTAAAGAAACACGCGCGTTTGAATTGCATCAGCCACCTCTTGAGTATGGTGGATTACGAGGATCTGACACCGGAATCGATCGAGCTTCCGAAGCGAGAGGATGCCGGCGCATATGTCCGGCCACCATTCTCCGAACAGACACTCGTGCCGGAAGCGTATCCCTGACGGGACCATCTCAAATGGGTCGTCAGGACTCTCGCCAGAAGAGGGTCACTTTGTGTCCGCGGCGACTGGGCGTCGGTCCACTCGCTAAGGAACGGGTTCCAGCGGATGGCGAGGCGTTCCATAGAACTCGCGCAGGGGACCGTCGCGTTCAGGCGACAGGTGGATGCGCGCCCCCTTGCAATGGCGACCGGCCTGGCATGGATGGAACACATGGCGAACATGGGCAGGCGGCTGATCAGGAGCCACAAGTGCCGGCTCTACCCGAACGGGGCGCAGGAAGCGGCCCTGACGGACATGCTCGGTCATTTCCGCGACCTCTGCAACGCGGGCCTCCAGCAGCGCATCGAGGCGTGGCGCCGGCAGCGCGTCAGCCTCGGCTACGTCCGGCAGGCCGGCGAGCTGAAGGCCGTCCGGGACGCGGTTCCGGAGCTGGCCGGATACAGCTTCAGCGCCGAGCAGCAGGTCCTGCGCCGGCTCGACAGGTCCTTCGCCGCCTTCTTCCGCCGCGTGAAGGCGGGAGAGACGCCGGGCTTTCCCCGCTTCCGCGCGAAGTCGCGGTTCCACAGCGCGGACTTCCGCGTCGGCGACGGGCTGGTCTGCCGGGACGGACGGCTCCGGCT